>DATMLR010000035.1:0-2889 GCA_035570015.1 Puia sp. | reverse complement strand
GGGGTAGTGTATAAACTGATAGGCGCCCACGACCTGGGGGTTTCGAATGATTACCACACCGAGCCCATGCCGCCGGTAAATACGGGATTGCTTGATGGCCAGTTGGCTTGGAGGCAGCATGACGGCGGTCATACGGATGCGCCGAATATCAAGTATTTTATCGCGTGGGTGGATAAAAATATCGGGCATGGACATTGATGGGCAGTTTCTGGTTACAAATGCTTGAGGTTAATCGTCATCGCCCTGCTCGACGTCCCTATCGGTGTAGATGCCTTTTACGATGCGCCAGACAACGTCATAGGAGGCTGCCGCAGAACGCCAATTCATGGCGTGAATAAAGAGAATATCGTTTTCCCGGTCATAATTAACTTCCTCGTGACCGAGATCCGGAGTATACAAGTTATCCAGTGCAGCAGAAGGCAAGGATATCTTTCGGCTGCCAAGAATGATTGCGATCGACTTATACTGAGATGTGGGTAGGACGCCATCCGTGCCCCAGTAACGTTTCCCATCGATCAATTCAATCTCGTTGTACTTGTTGTAAGAAAACCGATGGAGGGCTTTATTGAACTTCTCCTGGATGACGATCACTTTAATTGAGTCTTTTTCGTAGATCATGGTGTGGTCGTCATAATCCACCAGGGGAATGCTGTCATATTCATGGATGGATTTCAACCGGTCGTGAAAGATATAGCCTTGATAGTCCTTAGTTTTTCGCCAGTATGAAATTTTGAGCCAGTTGCTGTTGATTTTTTCCTCCAAAAAATAAACAATATGACTGTTGTTCAGGGTGTCGATGATTCTGCTTCCGCTGGAGGCCGAATCGCGGACGTTTGCAAATCCGTCTTTGTCGGAAACGATAGAGAACTGGGCGAAGGTAAAATGAGTTAAAAATAAGTTTAGCAGGAGTATAACGGCGTTTTTCATAATTGAAAGATACCAAATCCCCACTATTGTTTCGCGAGGTATTGATCGAAGGCGTAGACCTTGCCGTCCTTTACCTTCCAGTTCTCCTGCATCAGGACTGTGTCGGCTTTGCCATGGTTCTTGCCATAGCGTCTTTCGCGTGACCAGATATTGACCATGTCCTCATTCCGGTCGTTAATGTGGGCGCTTTGCCACATGACGATGTCAAAACGCATCGAATCGAGGTCGTCGATGTCGGACTTGGCGTAGGCGAGCAACTTATCGGTCGGACCATAGAAGTGCATCCCATGGGCATCGTCATAGTGGACGGAATCGGCGAAATAGGGTTTCATTGTTTGAATTTGGGCGGTCTCGAAGAGTTTCCAGACCGTTAGCACCCTCTGGGCGATGACAGGGTCCCCGGGGACCGTAATATCTGACGAATACAGGGCATGGTAAGCATAGGTTAACGTGTCTTTGGGGGCGGGTTGGGCTGTCTTGGCCGAAGCGTCGGCGGTGTTGGCGTTTCCGGTCGTGCAAGCGTAGAATGTCGTACAGGCGAAGAGCAGCGAAGCGAATGTCACAGGCAGGAATGCGGGGAGCTTCATATTGATTGTTTTGTATAGGTCAATCGCCGACACAAAAATAGGACAAGTGCGGCAGACTATTTTAATCAATATACCGCAAGCTTGTTGTCAGAGGAATCGAGATCATACACCCGGGAGGCAATATCTTCCCTCACCCAGCCCCTGGCGGCCTCCATATCGAACCGGTGGCGCGTGGCGGAGTCCTGAAGCATCGGAGGCAGGGTATGTTCCCGCGGGTTATAGATGAAAATGAATTGATGGACGCCATGGCTCTTTAGCAGCGGCAGCAGGCGGCGGAGGCTATCATCTCCGGATGCGGTAAAGAAATAGTTCCGGTCAAACACGTAGCCGAAATCATAGCAGGCATAGTGCGGCGAGACAATAACGACACTGCCGGGTTGGCGGTTCAGAAGCTGGTAAGTATCGGCGAGACGATCGTTGTACCTCCAGCGCAATTCCCTGTAGCCGCCGCCATGGGTGTTCTGATAAAAGGAGGCGAGACCCGCAATCAGGATCAGTCCGGTGAGCCATAAAGGGATCGGCCGGTGAAGCCGGAGGTCCCATTGTCGCGCCGCGAGAAAAAGAGCAACCAGCGTAACGGGGATGATCGCAAGGAAATAGCGCGGGCCCCACTGGATGATACCGTCATTCGGCAGCATGAACGGGGTCAGGAGCGAGTATAAGATTACAATCGATGCCAGCAGCAAGGGGCGGATATCCGAAATCCTGCGGCGGATCGAATTGTATATAACCGGGAGCAGGAGGAGGAGGAACCAGAAATGATGGATGGAAATATCGTTGATTGAAGTGAGGTTGCGCCAACCGTTGTGCCAGGTCATACGGGACTCGGCGTTGTTGTCCTGCAGCACCTGTTGGCCGTGGATGCCAAAGAGCGAGCCGTATTCGAGTTGATTGAAAACGAACCAGGGAAGGATAACCAGCGCTGCCCCGATCCCAAAAGCGACATTGACGGCTCGCCTGTCGCGGAGGTAGAGGATGAGGACGGCGAAACAGTATAGAAGGACCATCATAAGGGCTTCCGGCCGGAGCCAGACAGCAAGGCCGGTCAAGACCCCAAGGATCACTGCCAACCAGGTTCTGGCGGGCGGGGCGGCGATAAATGAAAGGCCGCCGAAAAGGAGGAGCACCGCGGGCAAGTGTTCCCAGAACATGACCCCATAGAGCATCAACGGCGAACAGAAGACGAGGATAAAGATGGCCAGGGCAATACCCGATGGCGCAATTCCACAACGCTTCAACAATACGACGGTCCAGACCAACAAGATCAGCGTGCAGGCCATCGGCAAAATATAGAGACCCGCGCTGCCGAAATACGCATAGAAGAAGGCGGTGGAGATCTGGAAGAGGGGCGGATAGACGAACAAATAACCCTGGG
>DATMLR010000034.1:0-10397 GCA_035570015.1 Puia sp. | reverse complement strand
CCGCTGATGCGGGAAGTGGTGTTACCTGGATGAGCGTGGAGCAGGCTGCGGATAAGCTGCAGCAGGAAAAAAGGCCGGTGCTGATCGATCTGTACACGACCTGGTGTGGCTGGTGCCGGCAGATGGATAAGAAGACCTATTCGAACAAAAAGGTGGCAGAATATCTGCAGGATAAATTTTATACGGTTAAGGTTGATGCTGAGACGCATGCGGTCATTAATTGGAATGGAAAGACTTATTCCTTCAATCCTCAGTACCGGTCGAATGAATTTGCGCTCTACCTGACGCATGGGCGGCTGGAATTTCCTACTACGATCATTATCCCTCCCGGGGAGGAGCCTCAGGCGATACCCGGCTATATGGAGCCTAAGGAGCTGGAGTTGCTGGTCAGATATTTTGGGGATGGCGCTTACAAGACCCGTTCTTTTGACAGTTATCAAAAGGATTTCAAGGCCTCCTGGTGAAGGTGGGCGGTTTTTTTTAGCCCTTTTACTATATCGTTTTAGCTGTAGAGGGTTAGGACAATGCCTCTAAAGGATTATTGGTATTATGGGGCTTGATCTGAATCAATTTAATGGTAAGTGGGTAAAAAAAATCGTTCTTTACTTGCTCTCTTTCAATCTGAAGGCTATATCTTTGTTTTTTCATAGGATAAGGTTTAATGGTTAATGGTATTTGATTAGTGCAGCCCCGCTTTGCGGGGCTCTTTTTGTGTCATTTATACACTTTATTTTGGGTGGGACGGTCCTAACGGGGATGATAGGTGGAAGATCTACGCTTCTGCCATATCGGGGATCGCGTGTACCTTATACTCTCCCGCGTCCAGTTTCTTCTTCGTGGCACGGAAAGCTTCCAGGGTCCTCTCGATATCTTCGTCGGTATGCACGGCGGTCGGCACGAGCCGATAGATGATAATTCCCTTTGGGATGACGGGATAGACGACGATGGAGCAGAAGATATGGTGATTCTCGCGTAAGTCCATGACCATTGCCGTTGCTTCGGGCACGTCCCCTTTCATGTAGACGGGGGTGACGGGTGAGTTGGTTTTGCCGATATCGAAGCCGCTGTCGAGTAGTCCTTTCTGGAGTTTGCGGACGACGTTCCAGAGCTTTCTGCGGAGCTCGGGCTGGGTGCGGAGCAGCTCGAGCCGTTTCAGGTTCCCGATGGTAACGGGCATGGGCAGGCTCTTGGCGAAGATCTGGGAGCGGGTGTTGTACCGGATATAGTCGATAATGGCGCGGTCACCGGCCATGAAGCCACCGATGGAGGCCATGGATTTGGCAAAAGTGGAGAAGTAAAGGTCTATCTCGTCCTGGACTCCTTGTTCCTCTCCGGCGCCGGCGCCGGTCTTGCCCAGGGTCCCGAATCCGTGGGCGTCGTCGACCGGGAAGCGGAACTGGTAATTCTCCTTCAGGGCAACGATCTCTTTGAGTTTGCCCTGGTCGCCGGCCATACCGAATACACCCTCGCTAATGACGAGGATGCCGCCGGCGTTCTGCTTCTCGATAAGGGAGGTGGCGCGCTGCAACTGTTTTTCGCAGTCCTCGATATCGTTGTGCTTGAATACGTACCGGTGGCCGGGGTGGAGGCGGAGACCATCGATGATGCAGGCGTGGCTTTCGGCGTCGTAGACAATGACGTCGTGGCGGCCGCAAATGGCGTCGATTGCGCTCATAATCCCCTGATATCCATAGTTAAACAGGTTGGCGTCCTCTTTTCCAACAAAGGTAGCCAGCTCCTGTTCGAGCCGTTCGTGGTAGCTGCTGTTCCCGCTCATCATCCTGGCGCCCATCGGGGCAGCCATACCGAACCTGGCGGCGGCTTCGGCGTCGACCTTGCGGACCTCCGGGTGGTTGGCAAGGCCCAGGTAATTATTGAGGCTCCATACTATCTTCTCTTTTCCCCTGAAAATCATTCTGCTGCCGATCTCTCCTTCCAGTTTTGGAAATGCGAAATAACCATGTGCTCTTTCCCGATGCTGACCGATCGGGCCGTTGTGCTTGACTAATTTTTCAAAGATATCTGCCATTGTTACGTAATTATTATAATTGAGACTAGTGCAAAAATAACGCATTTGGAGATGCGGGCAAGCGATTGTGGACCTGCTAATAAAGTAGGAATTACGGCGTATTTTGCGGAAATTTGCAGTTGGCGGACCCGGGACAGGGCTAAAGAGGCGGCGCCGGCAAGGATTTTCGGATTTCGAAAGCGGAAGGGGGAACAGTTTGGGTTACCTTTTGTTCTATAAGTATTAATTAAAAACAGAATCGATGATTACCGTTTCGTCCAATGCAAAGGAGTATCTCGACAAGTTGTTGACCGACAAGCATGCTGATCCTACCACTTTTGTGCGGGTAGGGGTAAAAAGCGGGGGCTGTTCGGGGCTGGAATATAAGTTGGATTTCGATACCGTGGAAAGGGAAGGCGATCAGGTCTTTGAAGACAAGGGGATCAGGGTGGTTGTAGATATGAAGAGCCTGCTGTACCTGTATGGTACGGAGCTGGATTATTCCGGCGGATTAAACGGTAAAGGATTGACTTTCAATAACCCCAATGCTTCCCGTACCTGCAGCTGCGGCGAAAGCTTTTCCGTATAGCGAAAACCCTTTTGAATTAACTGAGTTATCTTCGCGCAATATGGCCAACGACAACGAAATAATTGACAATATAGCCAATAAGGAGTATGAGTTCGGGTTTGTGACCGATATCGAAATGGATGTTGCGCCGGCCGGGCTCAGTGAGGACACCATTCGCTATATTTCGGAGAAGAAAAAGGAGCCTGAGTGGCTGCTGGAATGGCGGCTGAAGGGTCTGCAGGCGTTTGGCAGGCAAAAATTGCCGGATTGGCAGAATTTCGAGCTTCCGCGGATTGATTTTCAAAAAATTTCCTATTACGCCGCTCCGAAGAGCAAGAAGAAGTACGACAGTCTTGACCAGGTTGATCCGGAGCTGCTGGCGACCTTCGAAAAGCTGGGGATCCCGTTGTCGGAGCAAAAAACGCTGGCCGGGGTCGCGGTGGATGTAGTTTTCGACAGCGTTTCGGTCAAAACGACCTATAAGGAGAAACTGAAGGAGCTGGGGATCATCTTCTGTTCCTTTGGGGAGGCGGTGCAGGAGCATCCTGAACTGGTGAAGAAATATTTGGGGTCGGTGGTGCCGTATTCGGATAATATTTTTGCGGCGCTGAACGCGGCGGCATTTTCGGATGGGTCGTTCGTATATATCCCCAAAGGGGTCCGCTGCCCGATGGAGCTGTCCACCTATTTCCGGATCAATACCGAGAACACCGGCCAGTTCGAGCGAACGCTGATCATTGCCGATGAGGGCAGCTATGTCAGCTACCTGGAAGGCTGTACGGCGCCGATGCGGGATGAGAACCAGTTGCATGCTGCGGTGGTGGAATTGATCGCGCTGGGAAATGCTGAAATAAAATATTCTACGGTCCAGAACTGGTATCCGGGTGATAAGGAGGGGAAAGGAGGAATCTACAACTTCGTGACGAAGCGGGGGATCTGTAAAGGCGCGAATGCGAAGATCTCGTGGACACAGGTCGAAACGGGATCCGCGATCACCTGGAAGTATCCGAGCGTGATCCTTCAGGGAGATAATTCGACAGGAGAATTTTACTCGGTGGCAGTTACGCGTAATAGGCAGATCGCGGACACGGGTACCAAGATGCATCATATTGGCAGGGGGACACGAAGCCGGATTATTTCCAAGGGGATTTCGGCGGGTCATGGGCAGAACAGTTATCGAGGTCTTGTCCAAATCGGGCCGAAGGCGGATGCGGCGCGGAATTTCACGCAATGCGATTCGCTGTTGATCGGTGACCGGTGTGGCGCGCATACTTTCCCTTATATCGAGTCGAAGAACAATACCGCGACGGTTGAGCATGAGGCGACGACTTCGAAGATCGGGGAAGACCAGATCTTTTATCTCAATCAGCGGGGGATCGATTCGGAGAAAGCGGTGGCGCTGATCATCAACGGGTATGCGCGGGAAGTGCTGAATCAGCTTCCGATGGAGTTCGCGGTGGAGGCTCAAAAGTTATTATCTATTACGCTCGAAGGAAGCGTGGGTTAAATATATGCTGATCATTAGAAATTTACATGCTGAAGTTGAGGACAAGCAAATTCTGAAAGGGATCGATCTGACGGTTAATGCGGGCGAGGTGCATGCGATCATGGGGCCTAACGGTTCGGGTAAAAGTTCGCTGGCCGCGGTACTGGCAGGGAGGGAGGGCTACAATGTCACCGAAGGGGAAGTGTTGTACGAAGGGAAGAACCTGTTGGAAATGGCGCCGGAAGTACGTGCCCGCGAGGGTGTTTTCCTGGCGTTCCAGTATCCGATCGAGATTCCCGGGGTGTCCAATATAAATTTTTTGAAGACGGCTTTGGCCGAAATCAGGGAATATAAGAACCTGCCGCCGCTGGATGCGAAGGAGTTTCTGCAATTATCGCGGGAGAAACAGCGGTTGGTAGAATTCGATGCGAAACTCGTGAACCGGTCGCTGAATGAAGGATTCTCCGGCGGGGAGAAGAAGCGGAACGAGATCTTCCAGCTCGCGATGCTGGAGCCTTCGCTCGCGATCCTGGACGAGACGGACTCGGGGCTGGATATCGATGCGCTGCGGATCGTCTCGAAGGGGGTCAATAAGCTCAGGTCGCCCGGGAATGCGTTTATTATTATCACTCACTATCAGCGGTTGCTGGAATATATCGTTCCGGACTTTGTACATGTCCTGTATGATGGCCGGATCGTCAAGTCCGGTACGAAGGAACTGGCGCTCGAGCTGGAGGAGAAAGGTTATGATTGGTTGAAGGAAGAGAGTCGGGAAAAAGAAGTTACTATCTCATGAGCACGATTCAAGAACAGGGGGTGCCTCTCTTCGGAGAGATCGTAGAAGGATATAATAAGCGTTCGGCGTCTGACGCGGCGACTGTCGAAAGCGCCGATCTGCGCCGGGCCCGGCAATCGGCATTTGAGAAATTCCGGCTGCTGGGATTTCCCACGATCAAGCATGAGGACTGGAAGTACACGAATCTAAATCGATTCTTGAAAGAAGAATATTCGATTGAGGCTAAAAGTATCCAGGTTCCAAAAATTACCAATGCCACGATCCCGGGGCTGGATGCATACCGGGTAGTCCTGGTGAATGGGGTTTGGGATGGTAAGGTGTCCGGCGGTCCGCTGCCTTCGGGTTTGGTGATCATGCGGGTGGCGGAAGCGTTGCGCGATCCGACCTTTGCAGGTTATTTCGAAAATGGAAAGTGGGGTAATCATGCGTTCCCAAACCTGAATACGGCCTTGTTCACGGATGGGTTGTTGGTGCAGGTGAATGGGACGGTCGAAAATCCATTGCATATCGTACATTACTACACCGCGGAGCAGAATATACTGGTCCAGCCGAGGCACCTATGGATAATCGGGGCGAATGCGGAAGTGACCATGGTAGAAACGGTCCATTCGGCTTCGGGCGAGGCAAGGGTGCTGGTCAACAGTCTAACGGAAGTCATCGCGGACCGTAATGCCCGCGTGGGTCACCTGGTCATCCAGGCGGCGGAGGCGGGGGTGAGATTGGTGAATCATACGACGGTCCGTCAAAAGAAGCAGAGTCTTTACAACAATTATACTTTTACTTTCCCGGGCGCGGAGCTTGTTCGCAACGATCTGCAGCTACGACTGGAGGAAGATCATACCGAGACGCATCTGTACGGGTTGTATCTGACGGCGGGTCAGCAACTGGTGGACAATCATACGCTGGTAGACCATCAAAAACCGAACTGTTTCAGCAACGAGCATTATAAGGGCGTATTGCTGGAGCGTTCGACCGGGGTCTTCAATGGCAAAGTATATGTGCATCCGGATGCGCAGAAGACGAATGCGTTCCAGCAGAACAACAATCTCGTGATCAGCAAGCATGCGACGATCGACTCCAAACCGGAGCTGGAGATCTTTGCAGATGATGTGAAGTGCAGTCATGGGTCGACGGTCGGACAATTCAGCGAGGATGCGTTATTCTATCTGCGGGCCCGGGGGATCGGGGAGGAGAAGGCGAAAGCGCTGCTGATCGCGGCGTTTGCTTTCGATGTAACGGAGAAGATCAAATTGGAACCGGTGCAGAAATATATCAACCAGTTAATTAATCATCATATTCCGGCGAATAATGGATAATCCGGTCATGCATGTGGTTCGGCGGCTGGACGCCGCTAATGTCCGGAAGGATTTTCCCATTCTGGAACGGACGGTATACGGATATCCGCTTGTCTACCTGGACAATGCGGCGACGACTCAAAAGCCGGTGGTGGTGCTGGATGCGATGGATGAGTATTACCGGACAATCAATGCTAATGTACATCGCGGGGTCCATTATTTGAGCCAGCAGGCAACAGAGGCTTGTGAGGCAGTGCGTACGCTGGTGGCGGAGTTTCTGGGGGCGAAGCATGTACATGAGGTAATTTTTACACGCGGGACGACCGAAAGCATTAACCTGGTGGCATCGTCTTTTGGTAAGCGATTCCTTTCCGCGGGCGACAGTATCCTGATCTCGGGGATGGAGCATCATTCCAATATCGTTCCGTGGCAGATGATCTGCGAGGAGAAGAGGGCGCGGCTGCAGGTGATCCCGATCGATGAGAATGGGGAGTTGATGCTGGATGGATTGGAGCGGATGCTGGCGGACGGGGTGAAGCTGGTGGCAGTAAATTATGTCTCGAATGCGCTGGGCAGTATCAATCCGGTGCGGGAGATCATTACGGCGGCGCATCGGCATGGCGTGCCGGTACTTCTCGATGCCGCGCAGGCGGTGCAGCATCTCGAGGTCGATGTGCAGGAACTGGATGTAGATTTCCTGGCGTTCTCCAGCCATAAGATCTACGGGCCTACGGGTATCGGAGTGCTTTATGGAAAGGAGGAGTGGCTGGACAAGCTGCCGCCTTATCAGGGCGGCGGTGAGATGATCAAGACGGTGACATTTGAAAAAACGACGTATAACGATCTTCCGTTCAAGTTCGAGGCGGGTACACCGGATATGGCGGGGATGATCGGGCTTGGCGCGGCGATCCGGTATGTGCAGGGATTGGGTCTGGGGAATATCGAAGCAGCGGAGCAGGAGGTGATGGAATATGCGTTGAAGGTATTGCGGGAGATTGAGGGGTTCCGGCTAATCGGCGGGGCGGATGCGCATCATCGGGCGGGAGTGATCTCATTCCTGGTGGGGAATATCCATCCCTTTGATCTGGGAGAGATCCTGGATCAGCAGGGGATCGCGGTGCGGACGGGGCATCATTGTGCACAGCCCATTATGGACCGGTATTGTATTCCGGGGACGGTGCGGGCTTCGCTGGCCGTGTATAATACGCGGTCGGAAATCGACAGGCTGGCGGCGGGGATACGGAAAGCGATGACGATATTATGACGATTCAGGAAGCACAGGATGGGATCATAGCCGACTTTGAGATGTTCGGCGACTGGATGGACAAGTATGAATATATTATCCAGCTGGGGAAGGAGTTGCCCCTCATCGAGGACCAGTATAAAACGGAGGATAACCTGATCAAGGGGTGCCAGTCGAAGGTCTGGTTACATGCGGAATATCGGGATGGGGTGCTGACGTTCACCGCGGACAGCGATGCAGCAATCACGAAGGGGCTGGTAAGCATGGTGGTCCGGGTATTGTCAGGGCATACCCCGGCGGAGATTGCAGGGGCGGAGATCTACTTTATCGATGCGATCGGGCTTCGCAATCATCTTTCTTCAACGCGGTCGAACGGGCTTCTGTCAATGCTGAAGCAAATCAAATTGTACGCGTTGGCGTATCAGGCTAAATCTCTTCAATGATGGATGAAAATATCGAATCGGGCGGGGGGGAGCCAAACATGCGGGAGAAGATCGAGGCTGCGCTGCGGACGGTATTCGATCCGGAGATCCCGGTAAATATCTATGATCTCGGGCTGGTGTATGAGATCAAGGTGGAGGATAACGGGAATGTTAAGATCACGATGACGCTGACGGCTCCGGCCTGTCCGGCGGCAGGGGAAATCCTCCACGATGTGCAGATGAAGGTGGAAGAGATCCCGGGGGTGATGGATTGTCATGTGCAGTTGACGTTCGACCCGCCGTGGAATAAGGAGATGATGACGGAGGAGGCGAAGCTGGAGTTGGGATTTCTTTAGCTGATTCGTTCCCGGTCATCGGCGGAGAGTTTAAGAACAGATTAAATTATTTATTCAGTAAGATCATGAGCGTGCCGTCTGCCTGATTGGTAACGGCGATATCTTTTTTCCCATCATTATTCAAGTCCCGGATACAGATGCCGTCGGGATGGTTGCCGGCCTGGATGGTCATCGTTCCGGCAACGCCGGTCTTGTTCATTAAGAAAATAGTTACGGTTTTGTCGTTGTAGTTGGTGACGGCAATGTCGTTGATCCCATCGCCGTTGAGGTCGCCGATGGCGATGCGGCTCGGGCTTTTGCCGGTGGCGAAGGGAGAGCCTTGCAGCGGGTCGAAGTGGCCGGCGCCATCGCCCAGCAGGATATAGAGACCGTCATGGCCCTTGCTTTCCGCGGTGATGGTTGGAGCGTCGGTGATGGCCAGATCCGGGTAACCATCACCGTTGATGTCGCCGATCGCGACAGCGAAGGGGGCGTCGCCGCAGGGGAAGGGGGAACCGGGGGCTTCCTTGAACGTTCCGTCGCCCTGGCCGAGCAGCACCGTACTGTTGTTGCCTTCGAGGTTGGTGGTGACGAGATCGGGTTTGCCGTCGAGGTTGACATCCGCGGTCCTTAGTCGCTGGTAAGGTCGTTTGCCGACGGGATAGAAGGTCTGGTGATCGAAACTCAGGTTGGTGTCGCCAAATACGATCGATATTTTGTTCTCGCCCCAGTCGTCGGTGGCCATATCGAGGCGGCCGTCGCTGTTAAAGTCGGCGACAGCGATCCCGTGGGTATGGGGTTTTGCGTATACTTTATACGGGGAATTTGGCGTCTGGGTGAAGCCGCCTTTTCCGTTGCCGAGCAAAATTGTCAGTTCGGAGATTTCCGTATTGGCGATGGCGATGTCGGGGTTGCCGTCGTTGTTGAAGTCGGCGATGGCGATATCGTTGGGATGCCGGTTAGTGGAAAAGGGTGAGCCGGGTGCGGGGGAGAATTGTCCGTGGCCGTTGCCCAGCAAAATGGTCACCGTGCTGTCGTCGTCGTTTGCGATGGCGAGGTCGGAGCTGCCGTCATGGTTGAAGTCTGCGGTCTCGATGCTGTTGGGGGTTTTGCCGACCGCGAGCACGGAGGGGGTGAAATGCGGGACGGGCGCATTCGGGGGGTCGCGTTGCGTTGCGGGGTTGGTGCAGCGGATTAGGGGGGCTGCGCCGAGAAGGAGGAGGGTTAGCAAGTATCGTGGTGACCGGAGCATAAATGTGCGCGGTCGATAGGAGGATGGTAAGTTACGAAAAATAAATGACCTTTGGCGGAATGAGAATAACAAGTTTCTTGTTGCTGGTTTTGCTGGGCGCGGGGGCTACGGCGCAGGAGGTGCCGCGGCAAGGGGATGTATTGCGGGCGATGCGGCTGGCCAATCGATATTTCATGGCGAAGTGGCCTGATCCGGGGGCGAGGATCTATGAGCGGCACCCAGTTGTTATTCATGCTCAACGTCCATGGCCGTCAGAGCCGAGTCATGTATGGAACCGAGCGGTCTATTATGAGGGTCTGATGGCGTTGTATTCGATCGATCCGGACAAAAGATATTATGACTATGCGGTGGAATGGGGAGTGAAACATGGGTGGATGCCGGTGGATGGTGTCGGGACCTGGCTTGCGGACAATCAATGTGCGGGTCAGACCTGGATCGATCTCTATGGGATTGACGCCCAGCCGGAGCGGATCGAAAACATTAAGGAAAGCGTCGATCGGATGGTCCATAGCGACAAATCCGACGACTGGTATTGGATTGATGCCCTGCAGATGGCGATGCCGGTTTTTGTGCGACTTGGAGTACTGGAGAAGGACACCGCGTATTTCCGGAAGATGTATGACCTCTATCTCTATACGAAGACGATGGAAGGAGGTCATGGGCTTTACTCGGCCACCGAACATCTCTGGTGGCGGGACAAAAACTATTTACCGCCGTATAAGGAGCCGAATGGTCAGGATTGCTTCTGGAGTCGGGGGAACGGTTGGGTGCTGGCGGCACTGGTGCGGGTATTGTCGTGGCTTCCCGTAAATGACCCGCATCGGGCGGAATATTTGCAAGATTACAAGGGCATGGTGAAAGCGCTTGTGCCGTTGCAGCGGGCGGATGGGTATTGGAATGTGAGCCTGCACGATTCGACGCATTTTGGCGGGAAGGAACTGACCGGGACGGCGCTTTTTACTTATGGTATCGCCTGGGGTATCCGGGAGGGG
>DATMLR010000033.1:0-3675 GCA_035570015.1 Puia sp. | reverse complement strand
TGATCGTGACCCGATCATATTCATTCCGGTTCAAATTGCTTAGATCACGATCATAACCCGCCGAGAGAAAATACTGATTATGCTCCCCGCCGCCGCTAAGACTAAGCGACGCCTGGCTGTTTAGACTCGGCCGGTAGAAGTATTTCCCCAACCCCGGCCGATAGTCCTGCGTGCGCAGCGCATTGATCGCCGCCTGCGCCTGCGCATCCGGGATCTGTCCCAGACTATCCTGGAAAAGAAGATTCACGACCGGCGTCAGCGCGCCATGCAAGGCATTAGAATAAATCGAATTATAATACCCCTGATGAAAAAGATACCCCTCCACATTGATATAATCATTCGTCGATAGGATCGGCAAATAATACAGATTGGGTTTCCCGCCAACCGTTTCGCTGGAATTGAAGACCAGCCGCGGCTGCTGATTCAGTTTCCCCTTTTTTGTCGTGATCACAATCACGCCATTCCCCGACAACGCGCCCCAGATCGACGCCGCCGACGCATCTTTCAGGATCGTAATGCTCTCTACATCGTCGGGATTGATATTGTTGATATCGCCGCTATACGGAAAATTGTCGACCACGACCAGCGGATTGGGGTTGCTGAAGATCGTGCTTCGCCCGCGAATAGTAATCGTGGATTGATTGGTGCCCTGCGCAATATTCGTATTGAACAGCACCCCGCTGCTGATCCCGTCGATCCGATCCAGGATATTGGGGCTGACCCGGCGGAATATCAACTCATTGTCGATATCATCAAACGAGCCCGTCGTCGTCCTTCGGTGGACATCCTGGAATCCCGTGTGCAGCTCGACAAACTCATGTAGTTCGCTGATCTTATCCTTTAATTGGACAATCACCTCTTTTCCTGCCTTTGCCCGGATCTCCTGCGTCTCATAATTGACGCTGCTGAAGATCAGGGTCGGATCAGCTCCATGCGAGTTGATCCGGAACTCGCCATAATCATCGGTCGCCACCGCTGCCAATGCCTCTCCACTAACCTGTACGGTTACCCGCGATAACGGCTCGTTGTTCGCGTCCACCACCCGGCCACGGATGGCTGTCCGGCCCCCTGTTTCCAGCGGTAAAATCGTGATCGCGCCTTCGACCATTTTATAGGTAAAAGGCTGACCCTTGAAGCAAAGGTCCAGCACCTCCTGTAAAGTGGCATCCTTGACGGAAAAGCTCACCGGATGACTCAATTGCGTCAGGCTGGTCATCCCGAGATATGTGACACCCGCTTTGAGCTGCAGGTCATCCATGACTTTTGAAAAGGGAGCGTTGACTTCGGTAAGAGTTATCCGTATGGACGCCTGACAAAAGGCAAACCGGCTTTGCATCAAGCACACTAATAGGAAAGGAATAGCCGGTTTAAAGACACCCATTCAGCGAGGTTTGGTACAATAAAGTTACAGCCTACAAATCATGAGTAAATATAAAATAAATACTTAGTTATCTACTTTATCTACCCATGACCGCGGCTGTAACTGTTGTTGGACTCGGTTCAATGGCTATGGACAATAATATGGTTCAGATAGTGGATGCAATAACTGTAACTGTTTTTCCCTTGTGATTAAAATGTATCCGATACGACTCGGTAGCGTCCTCGAGTCGTTTCAATGTTGTTTCCAGACTTTTATTCAGATCCAAACTCCCGCCGATCTGCGGATTCCCCACATTCGGCTGATACTGAATGGTGACATCATAGGCCCTCGCTACCTCCCGCATGACTACGCTTAACTCCGTGGCTTCAAAACGATAAATCCCATTCTTCCTGATTAAAACAAACTGCGGATCGATCGTACGAACAATCGGAACACCCGCGGCTCCATCCGGAGTATATACGAGATCCACCTCCTGACCCGGCTTCACTATCACACTCTTCCCATCAGTCGTGACTTTCACATCCCCATCAACCACCGCAGTTCGATTCTCCGGCTCATCATTATACGCCATGATGGTAAAAAAAGTGCCCAAAACTTCCACTTCCGCACCCTTGATCCGCACCCGGAAAGGTCTCTCCGAGCTCCCTTCAACATCAAAAAATGCTTCCCCCGACAACTCCACCAACCGCTCCGAACCAGTGAACTTCGGCGGATACTTCAGCTCGGAACCCGCATCCAGCCACACTTTGCTGCCATCCGCCAATACCATCTCCTTCTGCGCACCACCCCGCGGATTGACAAAAGTCATCGACAACAACTTCTCCCGATCCGCTAAATTCCCCAATCTTGACACCATCTTCTGCACGTATATATACGTACCCGTCACTAATAAAATAATAATGGCCGCCGCCGCCCAAACCTTCACCCCTTTTCTATTCGGCCGCATCAAGATCACCGGCGTTAATACTCGATCATCCCTCCGTGGTTTTTCGCTTTCATTCAACTTTTGTTCCAATCGCATCACCCACGCCGCCGAAGGCCCCTCTGGTAATACCCACTCTCCCTCCTTCGATTCATGCATCTCCGCGATAATCTTCAACTCCTCCGATGTCGCCCCTGTAAGCCACTGCAAGAATGCTGCATGTTCTTCGGGAGTATACTCCCCCTTGATGAACTGATTGACAAAATTTTGGGCTTCCTGTAAACTTAAACTCATAAATAAGGCTAGGCGTTGTTCTAAAGACACCCGCCGGACGTCAAAGGACACCTCGAAAGAAAAGATTTTTGCCGGGGCGCATACCCCATAAATTACGCCTCCCAAAGTGAAAGGAAAACAACCAGCACCAACCCGATCTCCCCATGCTCTTGCAAATACTGCCTTACAAACGCCGTCGCCGCATATAGCTGCTTTTTCACCCCCGACCGCGTTATCCCCAGCTCAGCCGCGATCTCGTCCAACGTAAGCCCTTCATCAATGCTCATTTTCAACACTTTACGTCTGCCGGGCGGCAGTTTTTCCATGGCCGCTACCGCCATGCCGTAATATTGCTTGAACAACAACTCATTTTCCAGTTCATTATCCATGACCGCCGCCGTCTCATCCAATTCCTTTACCTTCCGCCGTACCTTGATCGCCCGGATGAAATTGAAGACTACATTTCGCGTCACCATGAACAAATACCCCTTGAACGATTCCACCTCCGTCAACCTCCCCCGCTTCTCCCAGATCCGCACAAACACATCCTGCGTCAGCTCGTCCAACACCCTTCCTGATGGCTCAAAAAGTGAAATATACCGCTGTACCCGCGGATAACAGGCCGTATACAGTACCTTAAAAGCCTCCCGATCCCCATGGGACACCTGCACCAGCAGTTCTCTTTCGTTATGGAGGCCTTCAAAGGGCACCGTTAAAAATAAGCATTATTCCCCTACCTCCAAATCAATACCATCATCCCTCCGGTGATCAGCAGCGACGCAATAACCACCCGCCCGGTCAACGGCTCCCGCAAAAAAAGAAAGGACAATAAGATCGTAAATAAAATGCTGCCCTTGTCAATCACACTCACCTCCGACACCTTACCAAGCTGCAGCGCCCGATAATAAAACAACCACGATAGCCCCGTCGCCACCGCCGACAACACCAGAAACAACCAGTTGCTCCGCGTCAACCCGGGTATCCCCCGCGCATTCCCCCGGAATAGCACAATCCCCCACGTAATCAACAACACCACCGCCGTCCGGATCGCCGTAGCCAGATCGGAATTGACATCTTTTAACCCCACTTTGGCGAAAAT
>DATMLR010000032.1:0-7421 GCA_035570015.1 Puia sp. | reverse complement strand
GATCCCGTGGAAGGCCGTACCGAGTCTAACCGGGCTGACAGATTGGAAGGGGAAATGGGTGATTGACGCCACCAATCAATATACTTCTATGGACCCCCTGGTATTTGCAGACCTTGGCGGCAAGCCTTCCAGTAAGGTTGTCAGCGAGGCCATCCCGGGTACCAGAATTGTCAAAGCGTTCAACGCCTTGTGGTACAAGATACTGGCCGCTGACCCCAAGCAGGGAGGAGGCAACCGCGTCTTATGGGTGTCCGGCGACGATGCCGAAGTCAAGAAGGAGGTTATGGACATGATTACGTCCCTGCAGTTCGCTCCCGTCGATCTGGGTTCGATCGCCCAGAGCAGGATACAGGAACAGGACGGAATGCTTGGACATATCAACCTGGTGCAGGTCGCTTACGATGTGGCGCAATAAAGTTAACGCATAATCTAACTGACGATGGAACAGGCAACCGATACGGAAGCAATTGAGCAATTATTACGGGCATATGAGAATGCGCTGAATGCCTCCAGTACAAAGGATGTCTTGCCATTGTACGCCAGCGACGGTCAGTTCCTTCCGACCGGGGCGCCATCCGCTGTCGGGCAGGAGCAGATTGCAACATCATACGGCAATGTATTTAAGACGATTCAGTTGCATGTCAGGTTTTATATTGAGGAGATTGTAGTAAGCGGCAGTCTTGCCTTTGCCAGGACTCGTTCCGAAGGGACGACACTCACTCGGTCCAATAACGTAACGTCGGCGGAGGAGAACCGGGAGCTTTTTGTATTTCAAAAGGAAGACGACCGTTGGAGAATTTCGCGATACATGTTTAATAAATCAAAATGATGAATAAGCTATTGATCGTCATGGCTATGCTGATTTTCCAAACCGGCGCCGACCACAATGCCATTGAGAAAAATGGAAAAGGATAAACAGCCCTGGCCAGTCCTGAATTACGACGACCTAAAGGAAACCCTCCAGTGTGTGCATCTGTGGACACAAATTGTGGGGAAGATCAGGCTGAAGCAGATGCCCTGGTTGAACCATTCGTGGCACGTGACTTTGTACGTCTCCTCAAGAGGATTGACAACAGGCAGCGTACCGTTTGCGCGCGGCATTTTTCAGATCGACCTGGATTTTGTCGGGCATGAGATCATTATCCGGTCAAGCGATGGCGGCGAGGAATCGGTCGGCTTATATTCGCGGTCCGTGTCTGATCTGTATGAAGAAATGCTCAAAAAGCTTCATCGGATGGGCATCGATGTGCTTATCGTTACGAAGCCGAATGAAGTTGTGCCGGCCATACCCTTTCCCAGCGATATCGTTATTCGACGATACGATCCTGCTCAAATGAATCTTCTATGGCAGGCGCTGGTCAATATCGACGTTGTCTTTACGCGATTCAGGTCCACGTTCACGGGAAAAGTAAGCCCGGTGCATTTTTTTTGGGGCTCGTTTGATCTGGCGGTTACCCGCTTTTCAGGCAGGGAGGCGCCGAAGCATCCGGGTGGCGTACCCAATATTCCGGACGTCATCATGCAGGAGGCCTATTCGCATGAAGTGAGCAGTTGCGGCTTTTGGCCGGGTAACGACGAATTTCCAAAACCCGCTTTTTATTCCTACTGTTACCCTACTCCGGCGGAATATGGCCTGCAACCGGTAGAGCCCAGGGAGGCCTTTTACAGCCAGGAAAAGGGAGAATTCTTTCTTCCCTACGAGGTGGTCCAGCGGGCAGCAGATCCGCAACGGGTGCTGTTGCAGTTTCTCCATTCGACATACAAGGCCGCTACGATCAGCGGCCATTGGGACAGTGCATTGGAATGCAATTTGACGCCGTTTGAAAAATAGGGATGATTTCAGTATTGAGATATCCGGGAATCGGAGCTGTTCTGATCGGTTCGGTGACGATGCTTTCCATGAGTTCGGTCAGGGCGCAAAGTCAGTCGCCGTTGGCGCTGTCCAGGTACAATGATAGTTTCAAATTGCTGGCGGCCGACAGCAATCGCCTTTACACGTTGATCCCGGGATGGAAGGCCATCCGGCTGTTTAACAACAACGGGGATTATGTGGGGTTCGGCGGTGAGATAAGGGAAGAGGTCAATTATTACAACAACCAGAATTGGGACGCTACGCCTTCCGGGATGAAAACCTTGCTGGCGAACAGACCTTTTCTGTTGCACCGATTCATGCTGCATACGAACCTTGTCCTTTCTCCCGTCCTGCGCATCTTTGCCGAATTGAAAAGCGGGCTGGCGAGCGGCGAAGCCGGTGGTCCGAGACCGCAGATCGATGTTGACACCCTGGACATCCATCAGGCATTCGCGGACATAACCCTAAATGCCAGGCATTTGACGACCTTGAAAATACGGGCGGGCCGGCAGGAGATGGATTATGGCGCGAGCCGCCTGATATCCGAAAATGAAGGCCCGAATGTGCGGCTGGCCTTTCAGGGCGTAAAGGCGATGTTCCATGCTCCGCTGGTGAACGTTGACGGTTTCTATACCCACCCGGTAAGCAATTCGTTGGGGCTTTTTGACGATCGTCCGGAAAAGCCGGTAAAGCTATACGGGTTTTATGCCACCCTGGCGATCCCGGAAGCCCTGGACGATCTGTTCGATATCTATTATCTTGGCAATACCAATCAGGATGCCCAGTATATCAAGGGAAGCGGAAACGAAAACCGGCATTCGTACGGCGCCCGGATATTTAGCCGAAAGAACGCCCGATGGACGTACGATGTCGAAGGGACTTATCAGGATGGCAGTTTCGGCAGCGAAAGAATACACGCATTCGGAATAGTAACCAGGCTCAATTACCATCCTGTCCGTCAAAACTGGCTGGAAGCGATCAGTTTGGTAGGGCAGGCAGTCTCCGGGGATCGGGGTAAGCCGGATCAGCTGAATACGTTTAATCCATTGTATACAAGAGATTATTATGGGTCTGGCGTTCCTTATTGGGCTTCGGACATCATCCAGATGACTCCTTCCGCGAATTTGAAGATCACCCGCGAGTTCTTGCTGGAGGCGGACGTTCATTTCCTGTGGCGGGACAACATCCATGACGGTCTTTATCTGGTTGTTCCGACCAGGCTGCCTTTTATTCACAATTCCACCGCTGTGAGCAAACACCGATTCATCGGAGCGCAACAGGACCTGGACCTTACCTATAACCTGACTGCTTATTGGTTCCTGGATCTTGAATGCACTTATATGCCCGCCACCGCCTATATACACGACACGGGATATGGCAAAAATTACCTTTTCGCCCTTTTCCAGATCAAGTTTAGGATTTGAGGATGGCTCAGGAATAGGCAAACTTTTGCCTTCTGATCCGGCTCAATGTTTCCTTGCTGACGCCGAGATAGGAGGCGATGAGGCCCAGGGGAAGCTTTTCGGCAAGTACAGGAGACTGTTTGATCATGCGATCGTATTTTTCGTCGGCGCAGAGCCCCAGGCTGCCCTCGAGTCTTCTTTGAAGCGCCATGCAAGTATTTTGGTGGTGAATCCGGATAAATCTTTCGTAAGCCGGTACCTTGGTAAAAAGTAGCTCCTGGTTCTCGGCTCTTATTTGCAGTAATTCACACGCCTCGAGCGCTTCAATGGTCAGACGGGAAGGCTCATGACCGTAAAGGCTCACCCAATCCCCGACCCAATATCCTTCAAAGGCAAAGGATATTGCGTGCTCATTGCCCTTTTCGTCTATAGAAAAACTGACGAGAGTTCCCTTTGATACGAAAGTAATCCTGTCGCAGATGTCCCCTTCCTGCAGAAGGAACTGCCGTTTCTTTAGCCGCCTTGGAATAAAGTATTTTTTGATCGTTTCTTGTTCTTCAGCCGTGAGGTGGACATTCTCGGCTATATTTTCGAGCAGCAGATTGTGCATAATCGGTTTTCTTAGATAAAAGTCACTTTAATTACTAAGCGGCACTTCAATGGCTAAAATATCGGCTCTGTTCGTGGCGTGGATAAGTATCTTCAACTGGCCCGTATAGCCGACCGCATCGCCGGAGATAAAGGTTTCGTTGTGTATCCTGATCTTCCCGTCGATGACATAAACCAGCAAGCCTGTATCATCCTGGTGTATCGCATAGTCAAGATTCTTACTGGCATCCAGGTCTGTCCTAGAAAAATACGCCGCCTGATTGATATAAAGCGGCGCCTGCCCCCGGGGTGCGATAACCAAGTCCCACCGGTTTAATCTGTTCTGCGGGCCAAACCGGCGTTGATCATAGCGCGGCGTTAGACCTTTTCGATCGGGGAAAACCCAGATCTGGAGGAAATTGGTTTCTTGATCATCAAATAGGTTATATTCCGAATGCCTGATCCCCGTACCGGCCGTCATCACCTGAACATCTCCCGGGATGAGCTGGTGGATGTTGCCAAGGCTGTCCTTATGGGTAAGGCCCCCGGATAACGGGATCGTTACAATCTCCATATTGTCATGAGGATGGACCCCAAAGCCGCTTCCTCCGCGGATCGTATCGTTGTTGAGTATCCGCAGCTGACCAAACCGGATCTTTTCAAACTGATCCGGTGTTTCAAAGTTGAAGCTATAATAGCTTACCAGCCAATCGGTAGAAATCTTGCCCCGGTCTTTCGCCAGGTAATAGTGAGTGGCCATGGATAGGTTTTTTACATTGAATCAAATGTAAAAATGATGCCAATCGCGTAATTGTCCATAAATCAGCATATTGAAGCAAGTTTCGCTTCACACTGCTTGCGATATTCCGGGAATTGGCGAGCCGGACCTTGAAATATCGAAAACGGGGCAGGGGCACTGTAAGGGCGAAGCTACTTGAGACTGCCGGGCCTTTTGATGCCCAGTTTCTTTATCCTGGAATTGAGCGTCGACGAATTCATATTTAATAGTTCGGCCGCGCCGCGAGGCCCGTATATTTTCCAAGCACAATTTTGCAGCGCCAAAAGGATGTGATCCCGTTCATTCTCTTCCATGGTTTTTATTCTCTCTTCCCCGGTGCTGGTCATCGCCGGCGTTACCGGGTTGGGCAAGACGACAGAATCTATTATCGGTCCGGTGGCCAACAAAACACTCCTTTCCATTATGTTTTCCAGTTCCCTGACATTTCCAGGCCAATGAAAATTCAACAATGCCGCGGCAACCTGGTCGGAAAGGCCTTTGATGTCTTTGTGTTCTTTTTTTGCGTAAACGCTCAAAAAATGGTTGGCTAGCAAAAGGATATCTTCTTTTCGATCCCGCAATGGCGGCAGGACGATCGGGAAGACATTTAGTCGATAATACAGGTCGATCCTGAAACGGCCATGAGCGATCTCGTCCTCCAGATTCCGGTTGGTGGCCGCAATAATGCGGACGTTGACCTTTTTGCACCCGCCGCCAATCGTTTCTATTTCTTTCTCCTGCAATACCCGAAGAAACTTAACCTGGAGATCCAACGGCAACTCGCCGATCTCATCCAGGAAGATCGTCCCACCCTCGGCCAACTCGAACTTTCCGACCTTCTTTGTATAAGCGCCGGTAAAAGCGCCTTTTTCATGTCCGAACAGTTCCGACTCGATGAGGCTCGCGGGGAGGGCCGCACAGTTCACGACGACCAAAGCTTGCTTTTTCCGGGCCGAATTTCGATGGACGGCCTGAGCCACCAGTTCTTTGCCGGTACCGCTTTCGCCCAGGATAAGCACGGAGGTATCCGACTGACTGACGGTCCTGATCCTGGCGAGTATTTCCTGCGTACCCCTGCTCTTTCCAATAATGGAAGTCGGCTCGGTGGAATCAGGCTGTGCGTCCGGCCTTCGGAATGTTCCGGTATTGGAGGACGATTGCAAATGATTGTGCTCATGCAAATACCAGGCAACGTCCAACATGACCAGGACATCCCTTTCCCGGAACGGTTTTACCAAAAAACCATAGGGTCTGGTCGCTTTGGCCTCTTCGAAGATTTGCTTGTTGGAATTTGCGGACAGGTAGACAAAAGCAATGTTCTTTTCCCGCAGGATCTTTGCCAGGTCAATCCCGTTGCGATTTCCTTGCAAGTAAATGTCCAGTAAGACCATGTCGGGGCGCTCCCTTTCAACGATCCCTAATGCAATCGTAACTGACCTCGCGATGGGGCAAACCCTATAACCAGCCCGCTCGAGTATCATTTGCAGGTTATTCGCTTCGATGAACTGGTCCTCTACAATTAATATTTTCGTTTTCAAACGAATCTTTCTTTTTTACAGGGTGTTTAACCTTTTTACGTACTGACCCGTTCGCCGTCAAGGACGACCATAATCTTCGTTCCATGCTCACTTCTAAAGCTGATCTCGGCGTTCATATCTTCGCTCAACCCTTTCATCAGTCTGAATCCTAAGGAGTTTGCCTGTAATTTATAAATATCCGGCGACAGTCCTATCCCGTCATCGGATATTTCCAGGATTTTTTGCCTCCCCGATCGATATAGCGCAATGGTAATTAAACCCGTTTTCTTCCCTGTAAATGCATATTTTATCGAGTTGGTTACGGCCTCATTTATGATCAGCGCCAGGGGTATAGCCTGGGAAACATCCAATTTGATCGGCTCGACGTGCTGGCTAAACCGGATCTGCCCGGAAGCATTGAAGCTGGCATTCAGATAGCCGATAAATTCGGGCAGATAGGTGCCCATATCGATCAATTTCATGTCGTCGGATTGATAGAGTTTTTGATGGATCAATGACATGGCATAGACCCGGTGCTGGCTATTCTGGATGGCCTTAAGCGCGTCACTTTCCAGGTAGGCAGCCTGTGACTCCAGCAGGCAGATGACCGTATGCAAGTTGTTTTTTACGCGGTGATGTACTTCTTTCAAAAGCCATTCCTTTTCCAGCAGCAGCTGATCCTTTTGCAGCAAGAGATCGTCCTTCTCCTTTACCAGCTCATTTAGCTCATCCTGTTGGGTCTGCAATTGCCGGTTGCTTCGTTGCTTCAGCCGGTACCGATTGTAGCTGACCGCGAGCAGGAGCGCCAGCATCAGCGCGGCGGCGATGATCCAATTTCGGGTATTTTCAGCGCTTGCTCGCTTTATCCCGTCGATCTTTTCCTGTTGCTGCAGGGCTTTGATATCCTGATCCTTTTGCTCTGTATTATAGGCCACCTGCAGCTCTTCGATCTGCCTGTTCTTGGTCGTATTAAAAGCCGAGTCTTTTAAATTTTCAAAGATCTTCAGGTTTTTGATGGCAGAAAGATAATTCCCCTTCGCAGAATCCACCTTGTACAGACCAAAATAGGCGTCGTTGACATACCAGGAACCTGCCGGCCCGATTTCGCTCAGCGCTTTCTTCAGAAAGACTTCAGCCTTTCGGAATTGGCCGGTATTTGCATAAAAAAGTCCGATCTCATCATCCAGTTGATCATTGTAGGCCATTTCACCGGACTTTCTGAGCGTATCAGCCACTCTCACTGCATCCTGGAAATATCGTTCCGCTACGACGGGGCTGTTCAA
>DATMLR010000031.1:0-6868 GCA_035570015.1 Puia sp. | reverse complement strand
GGCTTTGCGGAGGCCGATGCTCATGGCTTCGCTTTCTTCCGGGTTGGGGAAGATCACGGTGGGGAAATTGCCGTCGGGGGTGGCCTGTTCATCGACAACATGGACATTTGTAAATCCGAAACGCTGAAGCACCTCCGGCACCAGTTTGATTCCGCTGCCGTGAATGGAAGTATAGACGATCCGTAGATTATGTTGGCGTTCAATAGCTTCCGGATAAATGGATAAGCCGCGGACCATGCCGATATAGGCTTCGTCGATATCCTTGCCGATCATGGTGATATTAGATTCGCCGCCGCCCCATTTGACGGCATCGATGCCGGCGATTTTATCAACCTCCGCGATGACGTTTTTGTCGTGTGGGGGAACGAGCTGACCGCCGTCATCCCAATAGGCCTTATAGCCATTGTATTCCTTGGGGTTGTGAGACGCGGTGCAGACGACGCCGCCCTGGCAGTGGAGGTGGCGGATGGCAAAGCTCAGCTCGGGGGTCGGGCGGAGCGACTGAAAGAGAAAAACTTTTATTCCATTGGCGGCGAATACATTAGCGGTGGTTTCCGCGAAGAAACGGCTATTGTTGCGGCTATCGTGGGCGATGGCGACCCGGACCTCGGTACGGGGAAAGGACCGTTTGAGATAGTTGGCAAAGCCCTGGGTGGCCATGCCGATGGTATATTTATTTATCCGGTTGGTACCCACCCCCATAATGCCGCGAAGACCACCGGTACCAAATTCAAGGTTGCGGTAAAAACTCTCAATCAATTCGTTGGGATTGTCCTGCTGCAGGCGGGTGATCTCATCCTTGGTGGCTTGGTCATAATTCCCGTTCAACCATATGGTTAGCTTTCCCTGTATAGCAGCATCCATTTGTGCGAAGTATGTTTTGGGTGCCAAGTTCGGGAAGATTGCGAATATTTGCAAATCTCCTCATAAAGTTGTGGGTCTCCATTCCGATCCTGCGGGAAATACCATATATTTGTTTCACTGCCTTTAGGAAATCTGGCTGAAAATCCTGCCTTCGAAAACCGGGTGGAGCCCGGTTCGCAATCTGAAAGGAACTCTAACTTACCCTTCACAATATCCGGTGAATCTCTTCACAATATCCGGTGAATTTTTTGTGGTGATAATTTATTACCAATGATGAAGTACCTGCTTTTACGGGACAATAAGCAAAGCGGCCCCTACACGGTTGATGAATTGAAGGTAAAGGGTCTAAAGGCGTATGACTTGGTATGGGTCGAGGGCCGGAGTGCGGCCTGGAGATACCCTTCCGAGATCGATGAGTTAAGCGCTTTCGCGCCCGCCGTGGAAGAGCAGCCATTCGATCGGTTTTTCAAAAAGCCGGCAGTCGCCTCGTCGGCTGCCACACCGGCAAATACGCAGCCGGAAGGCAAGGCAGCGATTACAATGACGCAGCCTGGCGCCTCCTCCAATTCCGCAACCCGACGTACGATATATGTAACAATGCCCGGCGGCATGACTGTACGGGAGATCGCCCCGGTAAGAGAAATCGTTCGCGAGATCACCCCGGTCCGTGAGGCAGTTGCTCCGGCTCGTGACGCAGTTGCTCCTCCGCTCCGTGAGGCGGCGCCGGTCCGCGAGAGGGTGTCATACGTACAGGAGCCAGCGACGGAGATTCTGCCCCCGCTGCCCAGACGCAAACAGGGGAAGGTATGGATTCCGGTGGCGATTGGCGGAGGCGTATTGGTGTTACTGGCCGCAGGAATTTTCATCGGAGTGTCAATTCAGAGGAATGCTGCAGGGTCGCTCAAATTGGCCTCCAAAGAGCAACCCGTTCGGACCACGGCACAGCAGCTGCCGGTTTCCCCGGCCACGGGCACGACAACGTCCGCGGGCAATGCGACCGGTAAGGGACAGCCTGCACCATTGATAACGCAATCGAATAATTATGGGTCGGCGGCTGTCCGGCCGGGCAAGCCGCGGGTGACGTCCCTGCGACAAAAGACGGAAGCCGTCAAGACGGCCGCCGGCATTCCGGCAGTAGTTGCCGATTCAAATGCCGTTCAGCAGGCGGATCAGCATCGCGAGGCAGTGCACCGGACGGACGCGCTGCAATCAACGGCTGTCGATAACCACGAAAGCGTGAAGCTGACGTTAGCCAACCAGGTCTCGGTTGGGGCCAACAAATATGACGTCGGGACATTTGGTGGCATTCACAACCTTCAAGTCACCGTGACCAATCATTCGACTTATTCGCTGGACCTTGTCGTCGTTGCTGTTTCGTATATCCAGGCGAATAAGAAAACCTATAAAACCGAAAATCTCTATTTTCGCGGTATCGCACCCGGATCGGCATTGATGCTGGAAGCGCCGAAAAGTTCCCGGGGGATTAATGTCGAATACAAGATCACTTCTATCAACTCAAAAGAACTGGGCTTATCGGAGCCCGGAACCTAGATGTTTGATTGTAGATGACTCAATTGCATATGATTCATTAACAGTGAATTCACCTCCGTTCGAAGCGTTTGGCATGGTCCTTGTCGAAGGGTAGCCGAACAAAAAAATCCTCTGTTACCAGTCAACTTCTACCTGTAACCTATCGTATTGTTAGATGGAAACTCCCTTACTGACCTTGAGTTAAGTAATCATTGACCTTTACGATAATCCAAAAAGGTACCGGTATGAGAAATGCAGTGGTCCAATTAGTTTTAGTGATTGTCGGAGTCTCAAGCATTCATGCGGCCAGACTACTCGCAACGTCCTCTTTTCATTTACGGATTGACCCGTCCGTGTCCGCTGATAAGGTCCTGGCTATTCAGGGCCATGACACGGTGGAAATGACGGGCATGAATGGCGCTTATTCGGTCCGGTGGATCAATCCCGGCCGCTGGCAGGTGCTGGTAAAAGCATCAACGCCGTATAAGGATTGGCGATATGACCTCACGGTCGGCCCGGGCGGGACATTTGACCTTGGCGAGATCCACCTGCTGCGGGAATAGCAGGGATTGTATTCCCCAAACCGGGGTCAATTTTACACAATAAAAGGAAGGGGAGCATAGGTTTTGAACAGTACCGCTTCAGTGGTAGCATCGTCTGCCAGAAACCATTTCTCCAGCAAGGTGCCGTAAACGGCACGAAAATCGAATTGCATCTCCAGGTTATCATTTACGGTCAGTTTGTCCGGCCAGCTCGGATTACGGCCGATGATCCCGGCCTGCACATTCCCCCCAAAAATAAAGACCGGCGCGGCGGCGCCATGATCCGTTCCGCCACTGGCATTGGACTGAATGCGGCGGCCAAACTCCGAGAACGTCATACCGACAACGCGCTCTTCGATCTGAAGCCCGTTGAGATCATCCTGGAAAGCGTTGATGGCTTCGGACAGCCGGCCGAGCAGTTTGGCGTGGCTGCCGGTAGTGGTATCGGTGGTTTCGGTCTGTTTGGCGTGGGTATCGAAACCGCCCATACTGACCAGGTAGAAGCGGGTCTTTAGCCCTCCGGCAATCAGCCGCGCGACAATCTTTAATTGATCGGCAAGAGGGTTCTTTCCGGCGGCGGGATAACAATCGGACTGACGCGTGATCTTCTGCGCCGCCTTCCGGATCACACCCGCATATTGATCGGTCTTGACCGACATCTCGCGGATGTAGGCCAACTGGTCACCCGAGCGGGTAGGCGGCGCAGGAGCGCTGCGATCGTTGATCAGGTCATAGAAGTTATTGGGGTTGCTGATGGCCATGCCCATGGTCAGCGCAGGGCCCTGCAAGGCGGGTGAAACAAGGGAGCCGACTTGGATCGCCAGCGGATCGGGCATTTCAGGATTCGGATAGTTGTGCGGAAATTGCGGGTACTGCTCGTCGAGATAACGGCCGGCCCAGCCGGTGGGTAGGATCTGTCCCGCATCCGAACCGGTGAGCCAGATATCGGTCGCGCGGAAATGCGAGAAATTCGGTTGGGGATAGCTGACACCCTGAACGATCGTGAGCTTGCCGGCATTGTAAAGCTGCTGGAGTTCAGGCATTGCGGGATGAAGGCCGGTAGTATCGCTGCCCTGCAGCCGCAAAACTTTATCCTGCGGGATGGCGATATTCGTACGTGCTTTGTAATAGGCATCGTAGTATTCCAGGGGGATCACGGTATTGAGGCCGTCGTTACCGCCGTTCAATTGGACCAGCACGACAACGCGCCCCTCCCCTACCCCGCGGGCGGCAGCGGCCGCTTTTAAAAATGGGAAGGGCGAACTGATCCACGCGCGGAAGGAAATCCCGTGGACAAGTGAAGGGAGTAAGATCGGAGCGGTGTTTCTAAAAAAGTCCCTGCGTTTCATGCGGTTTCATTTACATCAGCTGATATTCCGGCAAATCCATCAAATGCCGGTATAAGGCTTTTAATTTACCCGTGACGGTGTCGCGGGCTGTTTTGTCGTCGGGCTTTTCCTTGTACGCTATCCAGGCGTTCGTCCAGTAGTGATCGGAGGCCATCCCGGTCAGACCGGACAGAAGGATATTGGTCTTGATGAACTGCTGTTCCTCCGGCGAAAGGTTGATGGCATAGAGCACTTTGACGGAAGCGGCAATCAGTTCGTCCGGGTCGCCTGCGCCTGGCAAGGTTTCCGCAAACGCCACGGGGTCGATGAGGACCTTTCTGCCATTGCGGTTTAGACCGCCGCCCAGCATGCGGTCGCTAAACTGGTTGCGCTTGGGTAGGGTGTCGGAGCTGATCCAGAGCTTGTCGTATTCGGGCTGCTGGTAGTAGGCTTGCCAGCCGGCGACGTTGGGTGGGTCACCGATGTTTTGTTGCAATCCTGCGGCCTGGTTCCTGACTTGTTCCCAGAACCCATATTGATCGGCGTACTCGTCGCCGGCTGGAAAACGGACATTGAATTCGCGGCAAAGCCCTACGGTGAAGTCGACGGGGCTTTTGATCATGCCGCCGTAGTTAGCAGGGTCGAAGAAATGCCGGCTGACGAGGAGCTCTTCCAGCACGGGTTTTATCTCGTAATCCTTTCGCCGGAAGAGGGCAGCGAGGGGGCGGATAACGCTTTGTTCGGTCTCATCGTCGATCTGGTGATAAACAAAGAAGCGGTAGAGCTTGCGACAAATAAACCGGGAGACCTCTTCGCGCGAAAAGATCATGTCCAGCAGTTGGTCCAGCTCGGCGGTGGCTCCGGCCCCCTTGATGCCGCGGATCAAGGTGTTGCCATAGAACGCCGAGAACTGCTTATCTGTCTCGTCATGCCGGTTATGGTCAAAGGAAGCGCTATAGTTCTTGTAGTTCACGGTATAGCCCGTGAGCACCCGCGCGGCGGCCTTGACGTCCGCTTCGGTATAGTGGGAGTCAGGCCCCTTGCCGACGGTAAACAATTCCTGAAGCTCGCGGCCATAGTTCTCATCGGGAGCCTTTTTCGTATTGGCATAACCGTTAAGATAGCGGAGCATGGCGGGTTCGGTCGTGATGGCCCGGGTCAGCTCCCTGAAATTGCCGAGAGCATGCCGGCGAAGAAGGCTGTTGTAGCTATAGCAGAAGAAAGCGTTGTCGACATTGTTCGATTCCGTGACGAAATGATTATGCCAGAAAAGGACCATTTTCTCGCGCAGGCTGCGGTCCTGGTTGAGCATGAGCCCCAGCCACCAGGATTTGAAGGAGTTACGGCGACGGCCGTTGTTCATCCCGTCATATTTGGTCGCGACGGTCCAGTCGGCGCCGGCGGCGATCTCGGGATCGGTGTATTTGTCGTCGTTATAATTGTTGATGGGCGGCGTAGGAAGGGTGGATTCGCCGCGGACAAGTTCGCGGACGGCTTTTTTGGGCGAGCGCCTGAGAAAGTATTCGACGTCGGCACGGGTGGCGCCAAACATCGTACGCCGGAGCAGGTGCGCGACCTGGGTCTCCGTCCACGCCCCTTTGTAGCGGCGGATACCGGATGTTACTGAAACAGGATTAACCATACCTCTCTGGTGAGACAGAATTGTGCCGGAAAAGTTTAATCCGTATCGTAACTTGGCGGGTTATGGCGCAAATCCTTCTTTTTGGCGCGGGCAAGTCGGCTACGAGCCTGATCCGGTACTTGATATCTGTCGCTGGTACCCGGGGCTGGCGGGTGGTTGTAGCGGAAAACAACCTTGATCTGGCTTTATCGAAGATTGGTTCTGCTTCCTGTGCAGAAGCGGTGCGGGTGGATGTTGGCAATGAGGACGAGCGGGACCGCCTCGTGGCAAATGCGGATGTCGTGATTTCGCTGCTGCCGCCTTCGCTGCATTACCTGGTTGCCCGTTCCTGTCTCCGGAACCGGCGGCATTTACTGACGGCTTCCTATGTGGATGATGCGATCCGGGGCCTGGCGCGGGAAGTGTTGGATAGCGGGCTGCTGTTCCTTTGCGAGATGGGCCTTGATCCGGGGATTGATCATATGAGCGCGCTGCATTTTATCGGAAAGGTGCGGGTTGAGGCCGACCGGATCGTGGACTTCTATAGCCATACGGGTGGTCTGGTGGCGCCGGAAAGCGATGATAATCCTTGGCACTATAAGATTAGCTGGAATCCGCGGAATGTGGTGCGGGCGGGGGCGGCAGGTGCGAGGTTCAGAGAAGGGGGCCGGGAGGTGGCCCGGGATTATGCTTCCCTGTTCGAGAAGCCAGGGTTTATCGATGTGGTCGAGACGGGGCGCCTGGCCTGGTATGCCAATCGGGACTCGCTCCCATATATTCGATTGTATGGATTAGAGGAGGCCGAGACATTTGTACGAACGACGCTGCGATATCCGGCGTATTGCCGGGCCTGGGCGCCGATCGTGCGGGCGGGGTTGACGGATGACTCGGCGCTGCTGGCGGCAACCGGGGGCGCTCCCGGGACGGAACACATGACCGTGGCAGAGTGGGCCGCTCCGCTCCTACCCTATATTAATGCGCAT
>DATMLR010000030.1:0-22605 GCA_035570015.1 Puia sp. | reverse complement strand
AAGACACCCTGCATATCAGTTTCAAAAGCAAGTCGTTCACATTCAACAACATTCAAGATTTAGACAGCTGTCTGAAAAAGAACATCCCAGAAATGACCCTCCCGGTCGTCGACCTCGAAACCTTCAGCGATATGACCCCTGAAGACCATCGGGCTCTAATAGTCATATTTGACAAATACCGCGTTCCCATCGCAAGCCAGCGGGTCGTTTCATCAGGAAAACCGTTGACCTTCACAATGAGAGTTAATGCTGTTCAATAAAGCCTGCGCGGTTAGATCAGCCGGATGCCGAGGTTTCGGAAGTCGTCGAGTTGGGGGGCGTCGCTGGGGAGGTCGGTGATCAGGCCGTCGACCTCCGTTAGAGCGCAGACCTTGTAATGCTCCGTGGAGTGGAGGTTGGTGTGATTGCCCAGAGCGTAGGTCCTGGCGGCACTGTTTAACATGCTTTGTTTTACTTCGCCATCGGGTTGGAAGACGGCGGAAATGCCGAGGTCGGGGTGAAGGGCGCATGTGCCCATGAGATAAAGGTCGGCGATGTATTTGGCGGCCTCGCTGCAGGTCTGACCGCCGGTGGTGACGGCCGTCTCGCGGTCGTAAGTGCCGCCGAGCAGGATCAGCTCGATGTGTTTGTATCTGCTGAGGATGGGGACCAGGGCCATATTGTTGGAGACCAGCCGGAATCGGGCGTTGGCAGGCAGATGTTCCGCGATCGCGCATATGGTGGACCCGCCGTCCATGAAAATCGTTTGCCCGTCTTTGATCAACTGCTGGGTCTTTAAGGCAATGACATTCTTTTCCTCCGATAAGAATCGGGTACGATCCTGGAAGCTGAGCGGGTTCCTGGAAAGGGAGATGGCGCCGCCGCGGACTTTGACGAGCAAGCCGTTGTTATGGAGCGAGTCGATGTCCCGCCGGACCGTGTCCGCCGAAACCTTGAGGGTCTTCGAAAGCGATTCGAAGTTGACTTTGCCCTTCTTTCCGAGGGTAGTCAGGATATGGGTATGTCGTTCTTCTTTTAACATGTTATGCGGAGATCTCTACATAATTGCCTTCGGGATCAAGGACGACACTTTCGTAGCAGCCGTCGCCCGTGACCCGGGGTTCGCTATAGATGGTGTAGTTGTCCATGCGAAGCCGTTCGGTGAGTGCGTTAACCCTTTCTCTTCCGCCGACCGAGATGGCGAAATGCGCCAGGCCCATGCCAAAGCCTCTTTCACCGGCCGTCGCCCGAATGTCAGGCCGGGTCATTAACTCCAGGCGGGTCTTGCCTTGCCCAAAATAGATAAAATACGAGACAAATTGCTTGTCTGGATTGGAATATTCAGGGCCATGCGCAACCTCGAAATAGTTTACATAGAAATTCTTCATGGCATCGAGGTCCTGGACCCACAGCGCGAGATGTTCGATTTGCATGATGATGCTTGTTCGGGAGGGATTGTTGTTTTGTGTCGGATCTACTCTGCGACTATCTTACCCTGCATGGTTCCCCAATGGCCCGGATAGCTGCAGATAAAGTCATAGACGGCCGGTTGGGGGACCGTAAATTCCACCTGATCGGAGTCGCCGCCATTGACCAGCTTAGTATGCGCAATGATCAGGGACGCCACCGAGGACGGGATGTATTGTTCCTTTGGGGCGTTGTGGGCCACGTCGGCGAAGTCGGCAATATCGATCCCCGGCTTCAGGATGACCACATTGTGGGCCATGGCGGTGGCCGATGGAGCAGCCGTGTTTTTAAAGATCAGGGTTAGCTTTTTCCCGGCGTGAACCTTAAAGAGCTCTTTGTCGAACCGCATGTTCTCGTTTGCCTGTAACCGGATCGTGTCCGTGAACGTTTGCCGCTCTGCGCCGGGTACCGTTCTTTCCATACTGTCTGCGGACACCTGGGCGGGAACGGATTGGTTATTTTGGTCGGCAGTAGGTTGCCCGAGGATCTTGATCTTTATGTTTCTAAAGGCGACGCCGTTGGTCCAGTCCTGCAATGCGAGGTGTCCGGCGGCGGAGATTCCATACTCCGGATATTTGCTCATGGAGCTGGCCGCCACCAACTGTTTCCAGTCGTCGCTTTTCAAGTCGACCTGGGCGGTTAGTACTCCGTTGAGCCAGAAACTTAGTTTCCCGTCTTGTTGCAGGATACGCGATTGGTTCCACTCACCCGACTTCGGAACAGTATTGCTCGTGTTTGGGACCACGCCGAAAATTGCTGCGGCCTTGTGAGAAAGGTTGGCTACATATTCCGCGGGTACATTCCTGTCGTCCAGTAACTGGTATTCCGGGCCGGTGGAGAAGGTTGTTCCAAGGTCCGGCCGTTCCTGGACATTGACAAACAGACCGCTGTTTCCCGCAAAAGAAATCTTCCAGTCGAATTGTAGATCAAAGTTTGTAAAGACCCTGTCGGTCACGAGGTCGCCGTGTTTAACATTCTTTGCGTGGGGATTGCAGACCAGGTGGCCACTGTCGACGGACCAGGCCGAAGCCACAGCGCCCCGGTTGAACAGATGCCAGCCGTCCAGGGTCTTCCCGTCGAACAATAGGATCCAGCCGTCTTGTTTCTCCTGGTCGGATAACACATTTTCGCGTGACGTGCAGGAGGAGAAGGCGGATGCCAAAAGAAAGAAAGCGGCTGCGGCAAGAAGCGTTGATTTCATCTTGCAATAATATGCAATTTTGCATAAATTCGCATAAATTATTGCACTTCGATCGGTGCAATCCACCTGAATGAACCCCATTCGAGGACGAGTGTACCGTGCCGTTTATCGCCGGGGATGATCGATATAGTGAATTCTTCCACCGGTACAGGGGCAACCTCTGTCGTGATCCTTGCCGTACCCAGGTTAAGAGAGCGGTTGTACTCTGTACCCCACTCCCCAGTCTGTTTGTTCACAATCAGATCAACCCCACTTGGATGCGGCGCGGTAAACAGCGTGTACGAACCTGCAGGGACGGGCATCCCCGCAAGCCTTATCGGGGTTGACGTTGTAAACTGCGTAGCCTCATTTGCGCCTGTCCTCCATACATAGTCGTAAGGTATCACGTCACCCAGCAACGTTCGCCCACGCATCAGCGGCCTGCCATAATCAATAGTGAAGATCGAATTACCAATTTGCGCCCGGATGGTATCCCGGACGCTTAATGACTTTACGCTGCCCCCTTGCGTCTCCTTTCCCACCCAATGGTCAGCGATTCCCATTACGTCCGGTGGCGCGGCAAGTCGTTTCACCTGTACATCGTAGGTCGTTCGCGCGCCGGAATAGCTGACCATGTTACCCGCGGAGTCCATCATAGCCTCGCCGGTTCCGGCAAGCCAGTCGTGTGTTATCTCTATCTTGCCTTTGTCAAGCGGGTTTACGGTGGCGTGGCCCAGAGGGAAACGATCGAATTCCCGGTCGATATAAAACTGGCGCATCCGGACAGGCGTGCCGGCGGCAAGTCGTGACGCCGCTGCCTGCTTCAACGCCGCGGCAAAGTAAAGTTCATAAAGACTATACATTTGCGGTACATGGGCTACTACGAGGCTGCCGCCTGTTGGAAAATCACGATTCACCGTGCCGGTGCTGTCTGTTTTGGAAAGGTGCACTTTATTGCCTGCGACATCGGCAACTACTTTCCGATCCCGCTGACCAGATGGTTCGCTGGGGGTGTGAATGTCCATCACAAGATGTCTTATGCTGCCGTCGTCGTTCAGATCGACCACCGTGTGGCGGATCCGCACCCTTGGAAAGCGATCGACTTCATCGCTGGTTAACGTATTGCCCCGGCGACTTATACTCTCGACTGAGATCGTGTCACGCCCAAGCGTTGTAAGAAAACCATAACTCTTTTCCGCAGAAGGCTGACAGGAAAACAAGGAAACCGCTGCACCAAGAAAAAGACAAATCACAATACGCATCGGGATTATTTTAAAGGATTTATCAAGGTATTCTTATACACTGTATTTTGCAAAAGCGCTTTTAGCGCAACCATTTGCTGTTCCAGTTCGGCTGAAAGCTCTTTGAATACCTGGTAGGAGCCGGCGGTGGGCCGGGCATCCCCGGTCTCTACACTTCGCTCCAAAGCGGCCAACCGATTGTTCAGCTTTATGGGGTAGTTCAACGGGTCCTGACCGCTTTGATTCTTTACCTGGTAAAGATTTTCTTCGATCCTGCTGAGCCCGTCCACAAGTGCCTTAAGGGCCGGTGTAACGTGTCCACCTTCAGCGATCGTTGATTTAAGTCTTCTTATCGATATAACGACCTGATTGGCCCGGTTAGTAGCCTCCCAGATTTCCATCGCCAGCTGGAATTGCTGTTGAACATCGGCCGGTGTCACTCCTTTCAGCCGCGGATCCAATTTTATCTCAAAAGACTTTGTTTGGACCTCCCCGCCGGCCGTAAACCGCACCTGGTAGGTCCCGGGAGGCGCCAATGGACCGTGGATCGGGCTGGCGCCCCATAAGATCATCCCCTTGAAAATCGCCGGCGCGGGGTACCGCAGATCCCAGGTAAATGTATTGAGGCCATTTTTAATGGCAGGCGCCGCGGGGCGAAGGTGATAACCATATTCTTCGTCTTCCTGCGCGTCGGCGAGCGAATCAGCAGCGGGAAGATGTGTCATGCCCGTAAAACTTTTCACCAGCTTTCCGGTTCCGTCCAGGATCTCCACCTTGAGATCCGTGGTGCTGTCTTTCAGGTAGTATTGAAAAACCGCGTTTTGTACGTGTCGGACGGCCGAAAAGGGTTGATAGAGGTGGAGCGCCGAATCGGCGAGACCAGCCTGGTATTCGCGCACCGGCGCCACGTTGCCCAAGACATAGATCGACCGGCCATGCGTCCCGATCACAAGATCTTTTTCCGTGACGGCGATATCCGAAACCTGGACGTCCGGCAAATTCAATTTCAACGGCTCCCAGTTGTCGCCGTCATTGAACGACACATAAATTCCGTGTTCGGTACCCGCGTATAAAAGACCCGGTCTTATGATGTCTTCGCGGATCGCGTGGACGTAGTCGTCGGACCGGATGCCGGTGATTATTTTTTTCCAGGTTTTGCCATAGTCGTTTGTCTTCCAGATGTAGGGGGCGCGGTCGTCCATCTGGTAACGTTTTGCGGCCACGTAGGCGACGGCCGGGTTGAAATGGGACGCCTCAATGATGCTGACACGGGTATTCTTCAGCATATCCGGCGGGGTGATATTCTGCCAGGATTTTCCATTGTCCCTTGTCACGTGAACAAGGCCGTCATCTGACCCGGCCCAGAGGGTGTTTACATCCTGCCAGGAGGGCGCGAGGGCGAATACGGTTCCATAGATCTCCGGCCCATTCATATCGCGGGTAATCACCCCGCCGCTGACGCCCAATGTCGTCGAATCGTTGTAGGTCAGGTCAGGGCTTATCCGGTCCCAGCTTTGCCCTTCGTTGACGGTCACCCAAACGTGCTGCGAGCAGGTATAAAGACGCTTATGGTCCACCGGCGAGAAAACGATCGGGTACGTCCATTGCCATCTCTCCGGCAGGACCTTCGCCTCCTCGCCCGAGAAAAAACGCGGGTATACCTGCACATCTCTTACCTGACCGGTGGCGCGGTCAAAACGGGTTAGGAGCGCTCCCTGGCTGCCGGCATAGAAAATATCCGGGTGATCGGGATCCTGGGCGATATAACCGCTTTCGCCGCCGCCAACATCATAGGCATAGCCCAAACCGGGTTTTATGGAGTTCTGAGACGCCGCCATATGACCCCAGCCTTCGCTTGGAACGGCGATGGTTGAATTATCCTGTTGCGCGCCCGCCACCTCGTAAGGAAAGTCGTTTGTCGCGATGATGTGATACAATTGAGCGGTCGGAAAATCTTCGTCCGTCCAGGAGGCGCCGCCATCTGTCGAGATGGTACCGCCGCCATCATCCGCCTCCGCCACACGCATCGTGTCCGACGGGTCTATCCAAAGGTCGTGGTTGTCGCCGTGCGGAAGTCTGATGGCCTTGGGAAACGTATGCCCGCCGTCGGTGGATTTGTAGAAGTTCACGTTAAGCGCATAGATCGCGTTGCTGTCTTGTGGGTCCGCCACGATCCGGGAATAGTAAAATGCCCGCTGCCGGAGCTTCCGCTCGTTATTGACCAATGTCCAGCTGGCTCCCGCATCATCCGACCGAAAAAGGCCGCCATCGTTTGCCTCGACGATTGCCCAGACCCTGTTCGGATTGACCGGAGAAATGGTAACTCCTATTTTGCCTATCGGACCTTTCGGCATGCCGGGGTTCTTCGTCAGCTCGGTCCAGGTATTCCCGGCGTCCATCGATTTATAAAGACCGCAGGCTCCGCCTCCGCCCCACATTTTGTAGGGTGTCCGGTAGACCTGCCAGATGCCGGCGTAGATGACATCGGGGTTTGTCGGGTCCAGGGCAAGGTCTTCGGCGCCCGCGCTGTCGCTTTTGTATAGGACTTTCTTCCAGGTAGTGCCGCCGTCTGTTGTCTTGAAGACGCCCCGTTCTTCATTAGGACCGAACGGATGTCCCAGGGCGGAAACATAGACGATATCGGGATTGGTTGGATGGATGCGGATGCGGGAGATGGCCTGGGTGTTTTTGAGGCCGATGTTTTTCCATGTCTTACCCCCGTCGACTGATTTATATATGCCGTCACCCTGCATGATATTACCCCGAAGCTCGGTCTCGCCCATGCCGATATAGACGATGTCGGGATTCGACTCTGAGACGGCGACCGCTCCAACTGAAGAACTGGCGATTTGCCCGTCCGTCACGGGTTTCCATGTAAAGCCGCCATCGATCGTCTTCCAAAGTCCGCCGCCGACGGCGCCGAAATAATATTCCTTTTTTCGCTTGGAGGTGCCTGCGATCGCCAGCGACCGGCCGCCGCGGTTTGGTCCGATGTTACGCCAGGTCAGCCCTTTTAAAATGGTCGCCGGGGAAGGCGTGTCCTGGGCGTTCAGGGACATGCCGTAGAAGGAGAGAATGAGGGCAAGGAATGCCCAGCTCCGTAGACTCGCTTTTCTCATTTGTTTGTAGTATGGTGTTCGACTCGGAAGGTATCAAATTACTTTATTTTTCCGGGGGATTATTCTGGTAAAATAATGGGGATAGTTGACAAAAATCCTTAGAATTGCAATCATCTATGCCAAAGCTTTCTATTGTCATTCCGGTTTACAACGAAGCAAAAACCGTCCATTTCATCCTGAATAAGATCCGCGCGGTGCAGCTGATCAACGACACTTCCAAGGAATTGATCGTTGTAAACGACTGCTCCACCGATGCGACCGGGCAGGTTATCCGGGAGTATATCGCGGCAACGCCCGACCTCGACATCAAATTCTACGAGCACCCGGTCAATCAGGGTAAGGGCGCCGCTTTACATACTGGGATCGCCCAGGCTACCGGCGACTTTATCATCATCCAGGATGCCGATCTGGAATACGACCCGGCTGACTATAACAACTTGCTCCGGCCGATGCTCGACGGTGTTGCGGATGTCGTTTTTGGGAGCCGGTTTATGGGCGGGAAACCGCACCGCATCCTATTTTTCTGGCATACGGTCGGGAACCGATTCCTGACGACACTCACGAATATGTTCGGCAACCTGAACCTGACCGACATGGAGACCTGCTATAAGCTCTTCCGCACGGAGATCATCCGGCAGCTCCACCTCAAAGAAAAACGCTTCGGCTTTGAACCGGAAGTGACCTGCAAGGTCTCGCGCATTCCCAATATCCGCATCTATGAGGTCGGGATCGCGTACTACGGAAGAACTTACAACGAAGGCAAAAAGATCAACTGGAAAGACGGTTTTCGGGCAATTTTCTGCATCCTTAAATATGGATTGTTTAATTTGTAAGTCAAAGGATCGCTCCATGCCAAAATTGTCCCGGTTCCTTGTCGTCAACGCCGTGATTTTACTTTCTTCTCTTGTCGCGGTTCGGACGAGCGCTCAGAAGCTGGCCCCGCTCCCCAACTTCCAGCCCGAATGGGTTCAGGATTACCCACCCTTTCGCATCGCGGGCAATCTCTACTATGTGGGAACCTATGACCTTGCCAGTTACCTCATCACCACCCCCGCGGGCGATGTCCTGATCAATACCGGCCTGCCGGGGTCCGATACGATTATTCGGAAACATCTCGAAGCGTTGGGCTTCAAGTTCAAGGATATTAAGATCCTGCTGGCTACCCATGCACATTTCGATCATGTGGGCGCCATGGCGGCGATCCGGCAGCAAACAAAAGCGAAGATGATGATCGAAGCGGGGGACGCCCAGGTCCTCGCGGACGGCGGCAATTCGGATTTTATCTTCGGCGGAAAAGGACCGCTGTTCGTTCCGGTCAAGGCCGATCGATTGCTGCACGACCACGATACCGTGCGACTGGGCGGCATGCAGCTTATCGTGCTTCACCATCCGGGTCATACCAAAGGTGCGTGTAGTTTTCTTTTTACGGTGCGGGATGAGCGGCGCTCCTACCGGGTGCTGATCGCCAATATCCCCACCATCCTCGACTCAACCCGGTTTCCGGGCATGCCCACCTATCCAAATGTCATGAAGGACTATGGATATACGCTCGATGCGATGCCCAAATTGAAATTCGATCTCTGGTTGGCTTCGCACGCGAGCCAGTTTGATCTGCAAAAGAAGCATCATCCCGGCGATCCCTATAACCCGATGGCGTTTGCCGACCGGGCGGGATATGACGCGGCGATCACGGCACAGCAAAAGGTTTTTTCTACCCGGGTTAGTGCATCATCGCAATAGTGTAGCTTGTACTTCTGCCTCCGGCCGGCTCCTTCTTCAATACGCCCCGGCCGACCAGGTCATTGATATCTCTTCCGGCGGTATCCTGGGATGTGCTTGTGAGCGCAGCCCATTTTGATGAGGTTAATTTGGATTCCTCGCCGTCGAGGATCTTTTTCAGCAATAACCGCTGACGGCCGTTGAGGTTCATTCCGGCGCAATGCTGCCAGAACTGGTCTTTTTGGAGGATCAGGGCCAGGTTGTCGTTTGCGTTTCGTATGGCCCGGCTCAGACAGCCGAGAAACCATTCGATCCAGGGCGTAATTTCCAGGGGGGTGGAGGAATTAATGAAGTTGGCGGGGCCGGTGGAGCTAAGGCGCATCTGGCTGGTAACGCTGTAGAAGCGTTCTCCGCTTTGGTTTGCCTGCGCGAGCAGGCTCTCCATAACGAGCTCGCCTAAGCGCTCATTGCCCGATTCAAAGGGCCGGATGGTGAGCAGCCAAAGCTGAGCGACTGCGGCTTTGATGACCGGATCGGTGTCTGTTGCGGAATTGCCCCAATGGATCAGTTTATTTAATTTACTATCTGAGCTTTCGCCTGCGGAGGATTGAAAATGAACCTTCGTTTTTGTCGTTGTTTTTTTTTCGGATTGGTACAATTCAGAATGCCATCGGTATAGGCGGTCTATGGTGAGTGGAGTACTATCTTGCCTGGCCGCGTCACGGATCATCGCGGCGAAATGCGCTCCTCCGGCTTCGGCGAATGATATCGTGTCATCGGAATAGGTTTGCCGGCATGCCTCTTCCCTCAAAGCCGGCCCCATGGCCTCCATCCGGCCGCGAATCCGGCCCTGGTTATACCGGACCTCCCCGAGTAAGCTGGTAATCCGGGCTTGATCCCAGAGAAAATCCGGGCCTTTCTTGCTATGATGAACATAAATCGCCAATTATCTCCGCATATATTGCGGCAAATATAAGACAAAAATCTCCGCGGCGGCTGCGGAGATTAAAAATTGACGATTTTCGTTCGCCTACGAAGTCAGCGCGTTCCATTGATTTTTTTATTACCTGTTTAACCAACTTCTTGCCCGATCGCGACGGCAGGCTTAGCGGACTCGGGTGTGTCTTTCGAAAAAAAAAGTTCGCATTTTGCGAACTCCGAATCGCCCCAACACAGCACCCGGCACCGCGCATCTCGCTTATTCCGTCCGGAGGCTTTTGATCGGATTGGCGACCGCCGCCCTGATCGCATGGAAACTCACCGTCGCGAGCGCGACGAGCAGCGCCACCAACCCGGCGAATCCGAACATCCACCAGTGCAACGATATCCGGAAGGCGAATGTCTCCAGCCACCGGTACATGACCCACCACGCGACCGGCGTCGCAATCACAAATGCCAGCGCCACGAGCTTGAGGAAATCCGTCGACAACAAGCGCGTAATCACTGCCACGCTGGCGCCCAGAACTTTCCGGATGCCGATCTCCTTGCTGCGCTGCTCGGCGCTGAAGGCCGCCAGCCCAAACAAACCCAGACAGGAAATAAGGACCGCGATGAGCGTGAAAGAATTGATGATATTCCCCATGACGATCTCCGTCTCATATTGTCGCTGTACTTCTTCATCCAGGAACGAATATTCGAACGGGACGCCCGGGGCGTTTTGGCGCCAGATTTTTTCCATCCGCGCCAGCAAAGACCGGTAGTTGGTACTGTTGCAGCTTGCCATGATCGTGCATAAAGACGGGCTCGTTGGATTCCAGATGAGCAGGAAGGGTTTCTGCGCCTCATGCAAGGACGCGGTATTAAAATCCCTGAACACGCCGATGATCTCGAAAATATCCCAGGGGTTCTTCCCATCCTCCGAATAAAGCCTGATGCCCGGCGCCTTCGCCGGGTCCAGCCCGAGCCGCCGGGCCAACGTTTCATTGATGAGCACCCGCCCCGAATCATTATCCTGGAAGTTCCGGCCGCTGATCAGCTCCAATCCGGCGGTGGGAACAAAATATTTATCCGTCATCATGTCCTGCGCGTCCGGCCCGGTGGCCATACTGCCGCCGGCCAAATAAACATTAAAGTCGCGCGTGATCGGCTTCCCCAGCTGACTATTGGCCGCCGATACCGCCTTCACCCCCGGTAACAACCTAAGCTCGTCCATGAACTCCGTGCGATCCACGCCGGTTGTATAGATGTTGAAAATCACCTTTTGGGCCTGATCAAAACCCAGATCTTTATTTTTAATGTACTCCAGCTGGCGATAGATGATCAGGATGCCCGCAATAAGGACGATCGAAACCGCAAATTGAAAGACGACCAGTATCCGGCGCAAGCCCACCGCCGACATCCGGTTGGAAAAATTCCCTTTGATGACCCGTGTCGCATGAAACGCAGAAAGATAAAAGGCCGGATAGCTCCCTGATAACAACCCTGTTCCGACAATCAGTCCCAAAGCGGCCAACCAAAACCGGTAGTCTCTCAGCAATTCCAACGAAATATCCGCTCTTGTCAGCTGATTAAAGTACGGCAGCAGGAGCCACAGAAACGGCAACGCCAGCAGGATCGCCGCAAGCGACAACAGCAGCGATTCCCCCAGGAACTGCCGGATCAGGTTCCCCCGGCCTGCGCCGATCACCTTCCGCACGCCTACTTCCTTCGCCCGCCTGAACGCGCGCGCCGTCGTCAAATTCATAAAATTTATACAGGCAATCACCTGGATCAGGATTGCGATCAGCATCAGAATGGATAAAAATGAGGCGCTGACGGACCGGCTCCATTCATGTTCGAACGCGGAGGTAGTATGGATGGAAGAAATGGGCAGCAATTGAAGAGCTTTCTCCATCCCTAACGTCTTCAGCCGCTGCTCCCCGTGCGTAACCAGAAACGGTCCCAGTTTCGCCGACAGCGCCCGTGGATCCGCACCCGGCCGAAGCTGCACATAGGAAAACATCATGTTCTGTCCCCCCCAATCGTCGGCGCGCCCGATGATCTGACCGATCAGACCGCTGTTCATCGTTATAAAAACATTCGCCTGCAAATGCGATCGGCCCAGGGGTTCGACGACCCCCGTCACCCGCAGATGCTCCTCTCCGGCCTTGTTATTGATGACGATCGTTTTCCCGAGCGGATCTTCGCCGGCAAAAAGTCGGGTGGCCGTTGACTTGAGCAATACGACAGAGTAAGGCTCCATCAGTGCGCGGTCCGGATCGCCTTCGAGGAAACGATAGGTGAAAAGCTGAAAAAAGGTTGAATCGACAAAAAGGGCCTTTTTCTCATAAAACGACCGGTCCTTGTATTTCAACAGGTGCTGATCCGCGCCGAAAATCGCGGGATCGAAGGCCCGTGCATATTGCACGACCTCCGGGAAGTCCTGTTTCATGGCCCCGGCGATCGGCGGCGAAGAGGTTTGCATCTGATGATGATCGCCGGTTATTTTCATCACGGTCACGATCTGGTAAGTGTCCGCTGCATGCGTTTCATGGCGGTCATAGCTGTACTGCTCATGGACGTAGAGCAGGATATACAGGCAGCAGACCGTGCCGATGGCCAGACCGATGACATTGATAAAGCTGAAGGTCTTGTTTTTCAGCAGGAATCGGACCGCCGTTTTCCAGTAACTTTTTAGCATATGATGAGGTTATTCGGTTCTTAAGCTCCTTGCGGGATTCGCCAATGCCGCCCTGATCGCGTGAAAGCTCACCGTCGCGAGCGCGAGGGCCAGGGCCAGCATGCCCGCCAGCCCGAACATCCACCACTCCAGCGAGATCCGGAAGGCGAAGGTCTGAAGCCACTTGTGGGCCGCCCACCAGGAAACCGGTGCAGCGATCCCGAAAGCAATCCCCACGAGCCAAACAAATTCCTTCGACAGCAACCGTGCAAGACCGGTCACACTCGCTCCCAGAACCTTCCGGATGCTGACCTCCTTGCTACGCTGTTCGGCGCTAAACGCGGCCAGCCCGAAAAGGCCCAGACACGAAATGACCACCGCCATCAGCGTGAAGGAATTGATGATTCGCGAGACCGTTATATCTGCCTCATAGATGTGGCCGACATATTCATCCATAAACGCATACTCGAACGGTACACCCGGCACGTCCTTCCGCCAGACCTGTTCCATCCTTGCCAGCAATTGCCGGTAATTATCCGTATTCGTATGCACGGTAACCGTCGGCCATAGCCCATATCGCGGATTGTTGATCCAAACCAGGTAGCCGTCCAAATTCCGGTGAAGGGACCAGAAGTTGAAGTCTTTCATGACCCCGACGACCTCCACCTCTCGCCGCTGACTATCATGAAGGTGGACCCCCGGTGCGGTGGCTGCGGTGAGCCCCAGTTCGCGCGCAAACGTCTCATTGATCAGCACCCGGTCCGAATCTCCCTCCCTGAAATCGCGACCGCTTTCAAGTTTAATGCCGTTGGCTTTGACGAAAAAACGATCGGCCAACACAAATTCCGCATTGCGCGAATGGGCGATGTCTTTCCCCGGAAGAAACCAGCTGTTGTTGAAGATATAAAAGGTGCCAAGCGGCTTGCTGGAGTTGCTGACCTCTTTTACGCCCGCGAGCGATCGAAGATCGTCCATAAAGGCGGTCAGCCCATTGAAAGAATCACTGGAGTTGAAGGTGAACAGCAGCCGCTGGTCCTTGTCAAAACCCAGGTCCTTGTTGCGGATATAACTCAGTTGACTATAGACGACGATGATCCCCGTGATCAAGACGATGGAAAGTACAAATTGGATAACGACCAACGCCCGGCGGATACCGCCATTGGAGATCTGGTTGGTCAATTGACCTTTCAACACCCGGATGACATTAAAAGCGGAGAGATAGAAGGCCGGGTAGCTCCCCGCGATCAGCCCGGTGAACACGATGAGCCCGGCCAGCATGATCCACGTTTGGTAATCTTTCAAAAAAGCCAGCGTGACGGTTGCCTGGGTAATCCCGTTCAACCAGGGGAGCGCGAGCATCAACAGCGGCAGCGCGATCAACACGCTCACGAGCGACAGCAGAAACGACTCTGCCAGGAATTGCCGCACCAGGTCGGCCCTTCGCGCCCCTGCGACCTTCCGAACACCAACCTCCCTGGCCCGCTTGGAAGCCCTTGCCGTCGCCAGGTTCATAAAGTTAATACAGGCGATGACCTGGATAAGCACCCCGATCAATAACAGGATCGAAAGGAAGGTTGACTCAATGGGTGTACCGACGCCTGGGTTGTCAAGACCGCCGGTCGTGTGAATAGACGCGATCGGCTGCAAATAAAGTCGCACGTGAACATCCCATTTCTTAAGGTCCTCGCCCGCATATTTGTCTACCAGCGCCGGGAGCTTCTTTTCCAGCGCAGCCGCATTGGCGCCATGCTGGAGTTTGACATAGTTCCCCATGAAGGTGTCGCTGATCCAGGAATCCCAATCCTTGTACCGTTTCCCCATTCCTTCACTATTCAGCGTAATAAAGAGTTCGCTATACAAGTGAGATTTGCCAACGGCTTCAACCACACCCGTAATCGTATACACCACTTTATTCTGGGCCGTATTGTCCAGCGTGATCGTCTTGCCGACCGGATCTTCGTTGCCGAAAAGCTTCTCCGCCAGCGGCCTGAGCAATACTGCTGTATTGGGTTTGTCCAGCGCAGTTCGTATGTCGCCCCGAACCGCCCGGTAAGTGAAGACGTCGAAAAAGGTGGAATCCACGATAAAAGCATCTTTGATCCAAAGATGCTTGTCCCCATGGCTGATCAGACTTTTGTCCACCCCAATGAAAGGGATCACCCGAGTGAACTGTCTGACTTCCGGCAAGTCGCGTTTCATCACCGGTCCGACCGGCATGGGTGTAATGGCAATATTGTATTCGCCATCTTTTCCACTGGAAACCCTATTCACCCGATAGATATCGTCCACATCGGCGTGATGCCGGTCATAACTGTACTGATCCCGGACGTAGAGGAGGATATAAAGGCAACAAAACGTTCCCGCGGCTAGCCCGATGATATTGATGAGGCCGTAGGTCTTGTTTCGCAGCAGCGCCCGCACGGCGGTCTTCCAATAGCTTTTCAGCATATTATTTTGCTTTACGGATATAGATCGAGCCGAATTGCGATTCCATCATGAGCTCCGAACCGCCGCCATTGATCTTTCCCAATACCCAGTCGTCGATCTTGATCTGATGAAAATGATCCTCGTCTTTCTTATCTACTCTCGGCCGTGTCTTGTCAACGTCGATGTCGAAATCGGTGAACATCTCGCCCCGCTCGCACTTTAGCTTGAAATCGGCCTTGGTGTCCGCCGGTAGCGTAACATCGACCCTACCGTTCAGATTGGAGAAACTCATCGCCGCACCGGCATCCACTGACTTGAACTTGACGATAACGTCACCGTTCACCGTATTCGCTACGACAGATCCTGAAATACCCGTGGCGGTGATGCCTCCATTGACATTGTTGATCTCGATCTTGCCGCTGACGTCGCTGACGGTTATATCTCCGCCATTGATCGTACCGACGTTGATCCGTGCGGTATTTTGCGGGACCTTTATCGTCAGCCCGGCCAGCTTGTTTTCTGCCGACGAGCTGATCCGCACTGTATTATGGTCTTCATCGGCCCGGACATCCATTCCGCCCGTGCTGCCGATCCGCTTCATCCCCCTCGAATCATCATCCCGATCCTCGTCCCCGTCTCTATCCTTTGTGGAATCCATAAATACCTGGACGATCACTTCCTTTCCTTCGTAGCCGATCACCTTGATTGAGCCTTTCATCAGGTGGGCTTCCAATGTCACCGGTTTACCGGGTTCGCTCAGGGGCACGGTCATTTCTTCGGTGTGTTTTGACTGCGCCGCCAGCCGGTTGACGGTAGCCATCAAAACAAAAAATAAAACTGCTCTTTTCAGTGTTTTCATGTTTCCTTAATTTATGCTTGTCGTTTAATATATATGTTTCCGTTCATCGTTTCGAATTTGAATAGCTTGCCGCCTTCCCCGATCCGGATCTGTTTGTCGATGATTAGCTGGTATTCCGTTCCACCGCCTTTCTTCTTTGTATTCTTCGTCACTTTTACGGGCAATACCTCCCATTTCGGAAAATCGGTAAAGAACGAGCCGTTCCAGCTTTTGAATTGAAGGTCTGCCGACAGGCTTGGCGGGAAAGTGACCGACAACTTACCGTTCAGCGTATAGAACTCTGAATTGTCCGGGGGCGCATCGAGGTAACTGACCGTGAGGTCGCCATTGATCGTATGCGCCCAGGTGTCCCCTTTCGCATCCCTGATGGTGATCTTGCCGTTGACATTGTCGACATGCAATGCACCGGATACGCCTTGGACCATGATATCGCCCTTGTTAACCGTAGAAATATCCAGGTTCATATGATAGGGAACCTTGACCGTAAATACGAGATCAAAATCATAGGGGATCTCGTCCCGGTCGCCGTAGCGGCCTCGCCGTTCCCAACGATCACAGTTGCGACAGGGCCGCGTATCAAAGGGCTCGGCAATATAGACGATGATACTGTCGGCTATCGTATCAAATCCCAGCTTGAATTCCTTTTTTCCGATCTCCAGCTTTTCGCTGTCGTCGGCTGTAAGCCGCTCATCGACTTCAATCAGTACCTTGTCGCCGGAATAGCCCTCCACATTTAACGACCCGTTGAGGTTGTACAGGGCCAGGACGCCGCCGCTCGCCTTCTGAAGTGAAAACTCTTTGCTGATGTGTTGTTTGAACTCCTGTTGTTGTGCCTGGGCATCCATCCGGGAACAGCAGATCAGTCCCGCTCCCGCCAGCAGCGGGAAAAATAGTTTTTTCATGTCAATTTGTTTTTACGTTAACCGGGTGATGGTTTCTTCGATCTTGGACCTGACCATGCCGTTTAGATCCTTAAGAAGCAATAGTTTTTTAAATGAAGGGATCGACTGTTTCTCCTGAAGCTTTAGCATCACATCGGCCAGCGCCGCCTGGACCAGTGGCGAATCCTGCTGCAGGATGGATTGGATCAGTCCTTGTCTTACGACCGGGTCGCGGGCGAAATGCGTCAACGCTTCGAGTGTCGTCAGCCGTACGTTGACATTCGGGTCATTGTTCAATGTCGCGAGCAGCGCCGCGGCAATACTCGGGTTCACGTGGGTGATCTCGCTGGTATAGCTGACCGCCCGGAGGCGCTCGGAGGCGGCTGGGTTCTGCAATAACGACAGCATCATCAGCTCCCGCATCTCGTGTACTTGTGTAGTCAATGCCGCCAGCTGTTTGCTTTCCGAGGGAGACCTTTCTTTTACTGCAAGGTCCTGCTTCGAAGTATCTGGTGTTGCAGGCGAAACGGGCGCGGTTTTCACCATCGTTGGCGTTGCGGGCCCCGCCTGTTCTTTTATAATGATCGTCTTTTGCCGGTTGATCATCATTCCCAACCCAAATCCGCCGAGTAACAGGACAAAACTGAATGCTGTTGCCAGGCGCGGCCGGATCGCGAACGATTGCCATACGGTTCCTATCCCTGAAGTCCGTTTCTTCTTTTCTTCGGTGGCTTTATAACTTTCCAGCATGGCGTTGAACTGGGTTTGCATTTCTCCGGGCGGCTCCGGAACCGGCATGAAGCTCATCAGCTCCCAAAGTTCACGGCTGCCCTCGAGCTCTCGCCGGCAGTCCGCGCATTCGGTAAGTTGCGCTTCAAGTTCGGTCCTTTCTGCTTCCGTGAGCCGGTCATTCCACCAGCGTTCCAGCAGGTCTTTATGTTTTTGGCATGACATACTATTCCGTTTCTGTTTGCTGTTCGAGATATAATGTTTTGAGCTGGCTGATCGCCCGAAAGATGCGGACCTTGACCGCTCCGATACTGATATCCAGGATACTGGCGATCTCCGTGCCTTTCAACTCCTGAAACCGGCTAAGCACCAGGATCTCCCGACTTTCAGGACTTAGTGCTGTCATCGCTTTCTGCAGGGCCTGCACCGCCAGCCGCTTTTCTATCCGTTCAAAGACCTTTGTATCCCCGCTAAGTTTTTCCTCCAGTTCCGCGATATCGACATGCCCGCCCGATCGCCTGTTGCCTTTGAAGTGATCGCTTAACACGTTCCTCGCGATATGATACATCCAGGTCTTGAACTCGCCGTCGCCGGTGAACGTGTGCCTTGACTTCAGCAGGCGGTAAAAGACCGTCTGTACCATATCCTCGCTTGACTCTCGTTGCCCGGTCATATGAAAAAGAAAACCATATAAGGGCCGGTGGTAACGCTGGAAAAGCAGCGCCATCTTATCCAGATCCCCGGATTTCACTTTTAGCATGAGGGCGTTATCCGATAGTATATTCAAGTAGCCTGGTTGATATTCGTAAATCCGAGGTCCGCTTTCTGCCGTCCTTCAATGGAAACCTCGCGGCGGGAAAAAGGTTACTTAAAAAGTAAGATTTATTTTTTCTCCGGCAAAAATTCTACCTTCCGTGGCCAAATTGCGCATAACTAATTAATGTCTAACGTCATGAGAAAGTCGATTCTCGTCTTGCTAACCGCTGTCATCTGTCTTCCGGCATTTTCCCAGGAATCTTCCGGCCCGCTATCCCTCATTCCCGAGCCTGTCAGCCAGCAGCTGAACTCGGGTCGTTTTAACCTTCCGACGACTGTTTTGATCGAAGCCCCGGGCCAGCCGGAACTTGCCCAAACCCTGACCGATCTCAAGACCCGGCTGAGCACACCGACCGGCTATACCGTCAATATTTCCCACGAGAACAGCCCTACCGCGGTGATCCGGCTCGAACTAAACAAGACCGTTGATCCGACACTCGGCGAAGAAGGCTATACGCTCGCCGTCACAACGGCTGGGGTCACTATCCGGGCCAATAAGGCGGCAGGTATCTTCTATGGCATCCAGACCTTTTACCAGCTCCTTCCCAAGGAGATCGAAAGTCGCGGGCCGGTCCAAAACATCAGCTGGTCCGCACCATGTGTCACGATCACCGACTATCCCCGATTTGGCTGGCGGGGTCTGATGTTCGATGTTGCCCGCCATTTTTTTACCAAACAGGAAGTAAAAGCCTTTATCGACGAAATGGTCAGGTATAAATTCAACCTGCTGCATCTTCACCTGACGGATGATGAAGGGTGGCGCATTGAGATCAAAAGCCTGCCGAAGCTAACCCAGGTCGGGGCCTGGAACGCAAAGCGCGTGGGGACATTCGGGAGCTTTGACGATCCTGCTCGCGACGAGCCGAAGAACTACGGTGGATTCTACACGCAAGACGATATCCGGGAACTGGTGCAATATGCCAAGGACCGCTTTGTGAATATCCTGCCGGAAGTGGATGTTCCCGGTCATAGCCTGGCTGCTATCGTTTCCTATCCTGAACTTTCCTGTACCGCGGGCGCCGATACCTACCGGGTCCGTTCCGGAGAGAAGATCATGAACTGGTATAGAGGCGGCTTTTCGGCGCTCTACGACAATACCCTTTGTCCTGCAAACGAAAAAGTATATCCCTTCCTCGATAAGGTCTTTACCGAGATCGCCGCGCTGTTTCCGTTCCCTTATATCCATGTCGGCGGCGACGAATGCGCCAAAAATTTCTGGGAGCAAAGCGATGCCGTCAAACAATTGGTAAAAAAGGAAGGTTTGAAATCAATGGAAGAGGTCCAAAGCTATTTTGAGAAGCGGGTGGAGAAGATCATCGAGTCAAAAGGCAAGAAAGTCATCGGTTGGGATGAGATCCTGGAAGGCGGCCTTGCCCCCAACGCTGCCGTCATGAGCTGGCGCGGTGTGGCGGGTGGCATCGCAGCGGCCAAACTGAAGCATCCCGTGGTCATGAGCCCTACTACTTTTGTCTATCTCGACTATATGCAGGGCGACGCCGCCATCGAACCGCCGGTATACGCTACGCTTCGGCTGAACACCGTCTATTCCTACGAACCGGTACCCGACAGTGTGGACCCCAAATACATTATTGGCGGCCAGGCCAACCTCTGGACGGAACAGGTCTATAATATGCGCCATATGGAGTATATGGTTTGGCCCCGCAGCCTGGCGGTGGCAGAAGATTTCTGGTCGCCGAAAGAAAAGAAGGACTGGAACAGATTTGCCCGTAAAGTGGAGACCGAATTTGACCGGATGGATGTAGAGCAGGTCAAATACGCCCGTTCGATGTTCGATGCGATCATCACGCCGAAGAAAGATCCCGCTGCCTTTGACAGCGTGACGATCGATCTTGGTACCGAGGTGGCGGGGCTGGATATCTACTATAGCTTCGACAACTCAAACCCGGATAATTTCTATCCTAAATATACGGGCACGCTTAGCGTTCCGAAGGAGGCCGCTTGGCTAAAGGTAATTACCTATCGCGACGGCAAGCCGATCGGTCGGCAGATCAATGTAACGATTGGAGATCTCCAGCGCCGCGTCGGGCTTGTCGGGATGAAGGAAAAGATCGCGGATTAGCGCGGGCTATATGCGAAGCGCGGGTCGATATGTCTCGAGACGAGCTTTTTTTAATTGCGGCGAATTCGCCGCAATTAGAATTTGCGGCGGCCGACACTGTGGGCCGGGAAGGCAAGCGCGGACAATCGGAAATAGGCGTCAATGATTCCTGAGCAACTCCAGCATCTGCCGGTCGAGCTTATGTCCATACCAGTCTTCGTACACCACATCGGTCCGGCCGGAATCGAGAATTCCGAAATCGCCGATGAAATTCCACGGCGCAAAACCGATCCCCGCCCCCTTCAGGATATCCAGCACATCCGTAAACCACGCGAGGAAGACATCGTGCGGCGTCATCTTCCAGCACCCGCACTCCCCGCAGTGCACCCCCACGCCTTGCTGAACCAGGTCGATCCAGGGCTTGTAGAAGCTTTCCAGCATCGCCCGGCTCAGGTATTGATTGCCGACCTGCCCCGGCCATGCCGGCAGCGGTTCGCGGTCCGGGTCCTTATTGGCCCAGGGCGCCTTATAGTGGGAAATTTGATGCGGGTAATATCCCCGGCAGCTTTGCGCGACACCCAGGTCTTTCAGCTCCGGAGTGACGAGGCTCCCGCCCCAATTGCCGTCCGCGATGATCAGCCGGTCCGGGTTTTCCTTCCGGATCGCGGCGACTGCCGCCGCGGCAACTTTACGATACAGATCACCCGGAAGCGCGGAGGACGGTGAGTGCTGATCGTTCATGTCCTCCCGCATCGCCGGCTCGTTCAGCAGATCGAAGCTGATTTTATCCTTTGGCATCTCCTTGTATCGATGTGCCCACATATTCCAGTGGAAACAGAAGGCATCCAGGGCCGCGCTGTCCTTCCATAGATTGAACGGTTCGTGAAAACCCGCATTGATGCAATAACCCGGCGCGCGGTGCAGGTTGAGGCTGACATGCATTCCGGATTGCTGCGCCAGGTTGACCAGCCGGTCGATCTCCTCCAGCTTCTGCGGATCGGTCTCATATACTTCCTCCGGTGTAATATCCTTATTGCGGTCGAATTTCAGATAATAGGGATAGGCAATGGGAATGCGGACAAAATCAAACCCCCAAGCCCGCATCCAGTTGAAATGATCCGCCGTGGTTGGGTTGTAATGCGGCTTTTCGGCCGGAGAATAAAAGTCGAGTAAATTGAACCCCTTCCACCGGGGTAAGGGGTTTCCGGGAAGCGCTCCCGAAAGGGCGCCCGCCTTTTCCGCTAGGGAAAGGCCCAGGGTGATCACGCCCGCCGTGCGAATAAATTTTCTGCGCTGCATACCGCAAGTTAATCAATTTCAATGCGTAAACACGTCGTACCAGGGTATACCCCATTTTCCCGGATAAAGATATACGCTGACCAAATCGCCTGTTTTGACAGATCGATATGTCGTGCTCGAAATTTTGTAATCAGATCCATCCGTATAACTTCCCCAAGGTGAAAGCTCGAGATAATAACTGCTGTACTTTCCACTGCTGGTATGTTTTCCACTAATCTCAACCTGAAAAGTCGTCGCCTTTTGATGGTCGGATGCGCAATTGGTAAAGACCACCGCGGTATAGCTATATACCCCGGCAGCCAGCAGCAGTCCGCAATATATGGCAAAAGCATATTTCTCGCCGGCAACCGCCGCCCGGCTAGCCGCGCTCCAGACTAACATCACGCCCACGGATGGCTGCCAGCGGGAAGATCAGCGTTATTAATATCAACCACTCGAACACCCACCGCGCGAAAAACATCAAAACAAATAATGTGCCCGATACTATCCACCCGGCCGAAGCGATTCTGCGCGCCTGCTTCAACCGAAGTCCCCGCTCTTCCTCAGTCAGTCCGTATCGCTCGTTATGCAGCACTTCCTCTTCCACTTCCGCCGCCGCTTCGGCGTCAATATCTTTATACCGTTCCTTCACCCAAGCCTCCAACTCCGGCCGTCCTTCCAGGGTGTTGGAGATTGCCATTGGTTTTTCTCCGCTCTTCGGGACCAGCAACAGCCCGTTCTTCTCGCCGCGCCGGAATCCGGCGATCTCATCCAGCAAAAACGACCGGGTGCCAAAACCATTGCAATAAGTTACCGTTGACTCATCGATGGTAAGCAACACCCGCGCGGTGCCATAATAGATCAACCATGCGAGCCCAATCGCAACAGTTGCAACGATCAATAACAGCCAGTTCTGCTGATGGAAAACAAGGTATAACGCGTAAATACCGCCGGCAACCAAAGCGAAAGCGATCAGATAAGTCAGCGCTTTATTGGCCTGTGACATTCGATATTCCATATCTACCCAAGAAACAAAAAAAACCGGGAACTTACAATATGTCAGGAATGCCCCGTTCCACCGACCCGGCCAGACCCGATCTTCCCGAATCCCGCCCTAACGATCGTCGCGGGATACCGATACGCGTAATAGCCTTCAAGATTGAACCAGTCACCGAAATAATAGTCCCATGGCCGGAGACCGGAATACCAGACATAATAGTCGGGTGGGAGCTGGGAGTCAACCAGTGGACAGG
>DATMLR010000029.1:0-16874 GCA_035570015.1 Puia sp. | reverse complement strand
ATTCAAGAGAAGGATAAAGACCGGAACGACAGAAGAGATGTCCTTTATCGAGCATTTGGATGTATTGAGAGGACACTTGTTCAGGTCGGCCATTGGCGTCGCGGCAGGGGCGATCGTCATGGCAGTGTATAATAAGTTTATCGTCCAACGTATTCTCATGGGTCCAACGCATAGCGATTTCTGGACCTATAGAACCTTATGCGACCTGGGTCATAAATGGGGATTCGGCAATAAATTGTGCATGGCCGATATTCAACTGAAGATGCAAAGCAATGTCGTGTCAGGACAGTTCGATACGTATTTCAACGTCATCCTGATCGGCGGGTTTATTGTTGCCTTCCCTTATATTTTCTGGCAGTTTTGGAAATTCACGAAACCAGCCCTGAAAGAAAATGAACTCCGGAACACCCGCGGCGTCATCTTTTGGGTATCGATGCTTTTCTTCCTCGGCGTACTGTTCGGGTATTTTATCATCGCGCCTTATACCATCAGCTTTTTTGCCAATTTCAAACTGGACAGCAATATCGAGAACATCTGGACGATCAGCAGCTATTTTACCGCCATGGCCCAGATTGTCCTGGGCGCCGGTCTGGCTTTCCAGCTGCCGCTGGCGATGTATTTCCTGGCGAAGATCGGCGTTGTCAGTTCGACTTATCTGCGAAGAGTTCGTAAATACGCCATCCTGATCATCGTGATCGTAGCCAGCATCATCACTCCACCGGATATATTGAGCACGGTCGTTGCCTCCGCTCCCCTGATCCTCTTATATGAGATCAGTATTGTGCTTTGCCTGCGGGTCGAAAAAAGAGAGAAGCTGCGGGAGACTAAGGAATGGCAATAAGCATGTTCACTTTCACGACCATAGAAACGTATCAGGACTGGTTAGCCGGCAAGCCCAATGGTTGCCAAACGGCCGTCCGTCATTACCTGGACCAGATCGGGAAACAGGAACAGCTGAACGCTTTTCTGGAAGTATACTCAGATGAAGCGCTCGCCAGGGCCAGGGAGCTGGATGAAAAGCGGAAGGCGGGGAAGCCGATAGGCAAACTTCACGGGGTGGTGATCGCACTGAAGGACGTGATCTCCCATCAGGGCCACACCCTGACCGCCGCCTCGAGGATCCTGGCCGGTTTTACCGCTATCTACAACGCCACGGTCGTCGAAAGACTGCTGGCTGAAGAGGCGATCATCATCGGCCGGAATAACTGCGACGAGTTTGCCATGGGTTCCACCAATGAGAATTCGGCCTACGGGAAGGTATTGAATGCCCGCTGCCCGACCCGGGTGCCGGGTGGGTCTTCCGGTGGGTCGGCAGTAGCGGTGCAGGCAGGGCTGTCCATGGTCAGCCTGGGCAGTGACACCGGTGGGTCGGTTCGGCAGCCGGCCGATTTCTGCGGGGTCATGGGATTAAAACCTACTTATGGCCGGGTCTCCCGCTATGGACTCATCGCCTATGCCTCCTCCTTCGACCAGATCGGCATCTTCGGGCGGTCGGTCCCGGATGTCGCCCGGGTGCTGGAGGTCATCGCCGGACCGGACGAATTTGACAGCACGGTCGCCCGGCGCGAGACGTTGAAACTGTCCCTGGGTAATATCGAACGCGAAAACCGCGCAACGTACCGAATCGCCTATTTCAAAGAGGCGCTTGACCATCCGGGGCTCGATCCTGAGATCCGGGAAGCCATCCTGGGTCGGTTGAACGTTTGGCAGCAGCAAGGTCATATGGTGGAGGCCGTCGCCTTCGACCTCCTGGACTATATCGTTCCGGCCTATTACGTCCTGACGACGGCTGAAGCGTCTTCCAACCTGGCCCGTTTCGACGGGATACGATATGGCTACCGGCCCCCCGGAAAGGATCTTGAATTAACAGAGTTTTACAAACGGACAAGATCCGAAGGGTTCGGCCGCGAAGTCAAGCGGCGTATCTTATTGGGAACCTTTGTGTTAAGTGCTGGGTACTCTGACGCCTACTTTACAAAGGCCCAGCAAGTCCGCAAAAAGCTGGTAGACCATACAAATTTGTTATTCAATGAGTTCGATATATTAATCCTACCTACCTCCCCCACCACTGCTTTTGAGCAGGGGGAAAAGATGAGTGATCCTATAGCTATGTATCTCGCTGATATATATACTGTTTATGCAAATCTGACCGGAATTCCCGGCATTTCCCTCCCTTTATTTACCCACACGAATGGCATGCCTTTTGGTATTCAAGCTATGACAAGTCGATTTAAAGAGTTACTTTTGCTTCAGTTCTCGCATCAGATGATGCAACAATAAAGTCCTACGAAAATCCTACTCTATGGTGACTGAGAGATGTGAAGCGATTTACTTGAACAAATCCGTTTTGGTTGATGGCTTTTAAAAGGCAATCTCCCGCTGTCCGAACCTATGAAAGATTGTAAACGCCGATAGGGGTTGTTTACCAATCTAAACGTTGGACACAATGTGCAACAAGAGGCTTTTATTGTTGGGCGTCACCATCCTTGTATTGGATTCCGGATGGATTTACCCTGCCCACGACAAGATGGAATCGGCGAATAACGATCTTCCCCTCGATACGGGACGGGTTGCAGGCGGGCCTACGGCCGCGCTATTGACCAAAGCCGATCCCCAATCTTATCTTTTCTCCGAGCTTTTCCTGGCCACTTCGGTGGGCGGGAGCAATGGTTCGCGGTTAAATCCCAAAGCGCTGAATTTCATCCAGGATTATGTGAAAGAGAACTGGGAAGAACTGCAGCGGGTACGCACAACCGGCGGCCCGTATTTCAACCTGATTGAAAGCATCCTCACCGAGTACGATCTCCCCAGAGAACTGAAGTATCTCGCGGTGATCGAATCCAATCTCAAGTCCTCTGCAGTCTCCAGGGTAGGAGCTGCCGGGCCATGGCAGCTTATGCCGCAAACCGCCCGGGACCTGGGGTTAAAGGTGAACAAGAACATTGATGAACGCCGCAATTATGTAAAGAGCACACGCGCCGCTGCCATTTATTTGAAGGACCTTTACAATCAATTGGGAGACTGGTTGTTGGTGATCGCGGCCTATAACGCCGGAACAGGGAGTCTCCATCATGCCATCCTCCGGAGCGGAAGCCGGAACTTCTGGGACCTGCAATATTACCTGCCGGTTGAATCCCGTAATCACGTCAAACGTTTTATCGGCACTCAATACGTGTTCGAAGGCCAGGGCGGCGTCACCACGCTCACCCGGGCCGAAGCCATGGAACAATTATCCGGTTCGGCGATGTATGTCTTTCACCGTCAGTTGAGTACTGCGGAACTGAATGATTCCAGGACCGTGTCGGTCACCGGCAAATACATGGCTTCCGTGATCGCCCGCCATACCTTTATGGATTCAGCCGAGTTCAATCGCTATAACCCGGATTTTGATAAGATCATGGCCAGCAACAATAACAGTTATGACCTCAAGCTGCCGGCCGACAGAATGGACTTGTTCGAAGCCAATAAATATCAGATCCTGACCGAATCGATGGAACAGTTCCACGACATCGCAGGAGATATCGCGCAGGTAACGGTCAACAAATAGATAAAAGACAAAATACGGACTCACCTTGTTCATGTACGATACGAGGCCGGTCGGAGAGATTCCGCCGGCTTCTGTATTTCATGGGGTCCCTAAATTTCCGGCGGTCCCAAATTTTCAGGAAACTCCTAACGCCTGTATTATCCCCCGCGCCTTTATCCTGCATTCTTCATATTCCGCTTCCGGGTTGCTGTAGAAGGTGATACCGGAGCCTACCTGATAGGAAAGATAGCGACTGTCGCGATTATACAGGAGGCTTCTGATAACGACGTTAAAGTCGAAGTCGCCCCATGGACTCACATACCCTACGGCGCCGGAGAAGATCCCCCGGCGGGAACGCTCATATTGATCTATCAGCGCGACAACCCGGTGCTTGGGCGCGCCGGTCATCGACCCCATTGGAAAGGTTTCGCGGATCGCGTCCGTCCAATGCAGGTCCGGAGAAAAAGTGCCGATGATCGTCGAAATCATTTGGTATACCTGGGGAAATGGGTAAATCCCATAAAGTTCTTGCACCTGGACGGAGCCAGGCAGGCAGATCTTCGACAGGTCATTCCGGACGAGGTCCACCACCATGACGTTCTCCGAGCGGTCCTTTGCACTGTGGAAAAGGTCCCGGGCCGAAGCCGAATCCGCCGCCGGGCGGTCGGGATAACGGGCCGAAGTGCCTTTGATTGGCTGGGAAAATAGGCGGTTCCCGGTCTTCTTTAAGTAGCGTTCAGGGCTGGCGCAAAGCAGGTAGGAGCCGTTAACCCGGTAAAAGCAGGAGAAGGGGTTTGGTGATGCCTTACTGAGTGACCACCAGGCAGCCAGGACATCCGGATCGGCCGGCTGTGAAAAGAATTCCTGGCAGAAATTGACTTCGTAACAGTCTCCGCGCAGCATATGCCGCTGGAGGCGGGCCACCCGCTCCCGATAATCGGCGGGCGTGAAACGAGCCACAAAAGGTGGAATTCTGCCGCCAACCCCGTCCGCAACCAAATCTACCGGAATATCCATGATCTGCCGCCAAATCGTCTCCCCTTCGCCCTGGAAAGACCCTATCCGGATGATCGTGGGACTTAGCTCGATCAGGACCTGTGGAATAAAGAAAAAAAGGTCGGGAAAACCGATAAGATCGGGTTTTGGCGGGGAGCTGGGTGATCCCGGTTCGGTCTCCCTCGCCAGATCATAGGCAAAATGCCCAAAAAGCCATTCCCTGCGGTCCCGGGCCCATGCTTTGAGTTTTGAGAAGGCTTCGCCGGCCGGAGCTTCACAGCTGTCTCGGACACCGACAGCCAGCAGACACTCGACCCCCGGAGCAATACTCTCCGGATAGCCCTGATTGTCGAGAAAGCAAAAAATGTCAACGCGGGAGGCCCAGGTCAACAATAGTCTTTTTGTCTTTTGAAAATTGGTGATAGGGAAGGAGGCAAACCTTCTCTCTCCGGATGAAAGACCGCTAGAAGTCATCTTCTTCCTCGTCAAAGCCCCCCTCATTGAAGAGATCGAGATCCTTAAAATCCTCATCTATTCCGAGGTCATCCTCTTCGCCACCCTTGGCCGATTTCTTTGAAGTATTTCCGCCTGTGCTCTTTTTGGTCTTGGATTTTGGAATATCGAATTCGTCGAAATCCGGGTCCCATTCTTCTTCCTCTTCGACCTTATCCCACTCGTCCACCTCTTCATAATCGGTATCATCATCGTCGTCGTCGTCCTCCTCCTTCTTAGTTTTTGACGCCCCTCCTTTAGCGGTCGGTTTCGCGGCAGCTTTGGAAGCATCATCATCCTCGTCGAGATCATCGTCCTCCTCCTCATCCAATTGTTTCTTGGATTTGGAAGACGCTTTTTCCGGCGTGTCCTTCGGTGCCTGAGGCGCGGATTTCTTTGAACCCTTTCCCTCCTTATCAGATTTCGGTGCCATTGCCCAATGAGATTGTAATGTAAATTTTCGGCTAAGTTTTTAATCCGCCAAATTTTTTTTTTAATAATTTTTTCAGTGTTTTTCAGCAGGCCTCGATAAGCTGATCTCTGCCGGGACCATTAGAGATATAGGCAATTTTGACGCCTAGATAGTTGTTAATGAATTGCACGTATTCCTTCATATTCGCCGGCAATTGCGCATATTTTTTTACTGCGGTGACATCCGTTCCCCAGCCGGGAAATGATCTCAATACAGGCTGGATGTGTACCCGGTTCATCTGGAACGGAACCTCACTCGTCATCTCACCGTTCACCGAATACTCGGTACAAATCTTCAATTCCGGAAAAGTATCGAGCACGTCGGCCTTTGTCATCACGATTTTCGTCACGCCGTTGATCATGCAGGCGAATTTCAGCGCAACCCCGTCGATCCACCCACACCGGCGCGGTCGTCCTGTCGTAGCGCCAAATTCGTTTCCGATCTTCCGCAGCTCTTCGCCTGTCGCGTCCTCCAGTTCGGTGGGGAAAGGCCCGCCGCCCACCCGGGTACAATAGGCTTTGCTTACGCCGATCACGTCACGGATCCGCTGAGGGGCAACGCCCAGACCGGTGCAAACACCCGCCGAGATGGTATTGGAAGAGGTGACGTAGGGAAAGGTGCCAAAATCGACGTCAAGCATGCTGCCTTGAGCGCCTTCGGCAAGGACGGTCTTCCCCTGGGACAATTTGTCGTTGATGAAATATTCACCGTTAACGATCTTGAACTGGCGCATAAAGTCCAGCGCTTCGAAGAATTCTTCTTCCCACCCGGAAAGTTCTTCCTGGAAGTTGAGGTTGTCCAGCAGCTTCTGGTGTTTCAGCCTCAGTTTGATGTATTGCGTGGTGAAGGTTTTGTCCAGCAGGTCCCCTACCCTGAGGCCATTCCTGCCGGTCTTGTCCATATAGGCAGGGCCGATCCCTTTGAGCGTGCTTCCGATCTTCTCCTGGCCTTTCGACATTTCGGATGCCTTGTCGAGTGCCCGGTGCGTCGGCAGGATCAGATGGGTGCGCTGGGCGATATACAGGTTCTTCCGGTAGTCGATGCCAAAGGAGGCGACCGTTTCACATTCCCGTTTCAGCGTGACCGGATCGAGAACGACGCCATTGCCGATCAGGTTGACGGTGCCTTCGTGGAAGATACCGGACGGGATCTGATGAAGGACAACCTTCCTATCTTTTACGTATAAAGTGTGCCCGGCATTCGGGCCGCCCTGGAACCGGGCGATCAGATCATACCGGGGCGCAAAATAATCAACTATCTTTCCTTTTCCTTCATCCCCCCACTGGAGGCCTAAAATGACATCAACCATTTATCGTTCATTTGACATTTGAGGCGGCAAAAATAAGGGATAAGATTGAAACAGGCCCCGCCAGGTTTATGCCGTTGTCGGCGACGCACCATTCACGCCGTTTCCGTGTCGTAGCGAATGACGCTCTGAATTCCATTGAGCTGCATCAGTCTCGAGACCAGCTCTTCCAGCTCCTCCTTATCGTGTACATAGATTCGGATATTGCCTTCGAAGACGCCGTCCTTCGCTTCGATAGTAAGCGCGTTGATATTCAATCTCAGTTCGCCGGATATCAAATTGGTGATCTTATTGATCACCCCGACGTCATCCATCCCGACGATCCTGACGCCGGTGAGGAAGGAGATCTCTTTATTCTTTGCCCATTTGGTTTTGACCACGCGGTGACCATAGTTGGCCAACAGTTTAGCCGCGTTGGGGCAATTGGTCCGGTGGATCGTCAATCCCTTACCGACGGATACGAAGCCAAAGACGTCGTCACCGGGAATGGGTTTACAGCAATTGGCCAGGGTATAGACAATACGGTCGCTGCTTTCACCGAAGATGATCAGCTCTGTATCTTTTCGTGGCACGGCCTGGCCTGCAACCGACTCTGCGAGCCGATGCTCAACGGTCGGTTTGACCGGTTTGGGCGGTTCCAGCCTGTCGCCCAGCAGGTGGAATTCCTGAAGCTCCTTCAGGTCGATGTTGCGGACGGAGACCTGGTAAAAGAAGTCGAGAGATGAGCTTAGCTTATACCAGGCGGTGAGCACATCGATGTTGTGCTGGTTATAAGCGGCGCCGAAGTTCTCGAGTTTCCGCTGGACAATATATTTCCCTTCGTCGGCGATCTTTCTTTTCTCTTCCTTGAGCGCGTCCTTGATCTTGCTTTTGGCCTTCGCGGTAACGACAATGTTCAGCCAGTCTTCGTTAGGCCGCTGCTTGCTTGAAGTGATGATCTCCACCTGGTCGCCGCTGCGTAGTTTATGACTGATCGGCACCAGCTTATGGTTAACCTTGGCGCCGATACATTGCACCCCGATCGCGGAGTGGATCGAAAAGGCGAAGTCAAGCGCAGTAGAGCCTACAGGGAGCATTTTGACATCCCCTTTCGGCGTATAGACATAGATTTCTTCAGCCAGGAAGCTGGTCTTGAAATCCTGCAGAAAGTCGACGGAATCGTTGTCTTCCGTATTGAGTACCTCCCGGATCTGCTGGAACCATTTGTCGAAGCGGCTTTCGTCGGCAGCGCCCTCCTTATATTTCCAGTGGGCGGCAAGCCCTTTCTCGGCAATCTCGTTCATCCGCCGCGACCGGATCTGAACTTCCACCCATTTACCCTGCGGACCCATAACGGTCGTATGAAGCGCCTCATAGCCGTTTGACTTGGGATTGCTCAGCCAGTCGCGAAGGCGTTCCGGACTTGGGTTGTATTCGTCGGTGATCAGCGAATAGACCTTCCAGCAGTCCTCCTTCTCCTTCTCCACCGGAGAGTTGAGGATGACGCGGATCGCAAACAGGTCGTAGACTTCTTCGAACGCGACCCCTTTTTTTCGCATCTTATTCCAGATCGAATGGATGCTTTTGGGCCGGCCGTAGATATCGAAGCTAAAGCCGCCCTGATCGAGCTTTTCCTTTAACGGTTTGACGAATTCGTTGATGTAACGCGAGCGCTCCCGTTTTGTCTCTGAAAGCTTCCGGGCAATCTCGCGGTATTCTTCCGGCTCGAGATATTTCATCGCCAGGTCTTCCAGCTCCGTCTTGATGGTATACAGCCCCATCCGGTGCGCAAGCGGGGCATAGACATATACGGTCTCGGAGGCGATCTTAAGCTGCTTCTCCCGCTTCATGCTGTCAAGGGTCCGCATATTGTGAAGACGGTCCGCCAACTTGATGAGGATGACCCGCGGATCGTCCGTCAGCGTAAGAAGGATCTTTTTGAAATTCTCCGCCTGCCGCGAAGCATTCACGTCGACCACATTCGAAATCTTCGTCAATCCGTCGACGATGCGGGCGATCTCACTGCCGAATTCTCTTTCAATATCCTCAAGGGTAATGTCGGTATCTTCAACGGTGTCGTGAAGGAGGGCGCAGATCGTGGATCGAACACCCAGGCCAATCTCCTCCGAGCAGATCCGGGCGACGGCAAGAGGATGAAGGATATAAGGCTCGCCGCTTTTCCGCCGCATGGTCTTATGGGCATCGGCAGCCATTTCAAAAGCGGACCGGATAAGCTCCTTATCCCCGAGTTTGAGTTTCGGCTTCAGGGAACGGAGCAGGGAACGGTACTCCCTGAGAATAAGCTTTTTTTCCTGGTCTTCCGTAAGATTGTATTTCGGTATTGCTGCTACGCTTTCCATTTCCATTGTCTACGAATTTACGAAAAAAAGCCTAGTTTTGCACGCTTTCCCCTCGCACGGGCCCTCCCAGGAATACACCGATGAATCGCTGGGAACCAGTTGATTATATTTTCGATTGCGGATGTGGCGAAATGGCAGACGCACCAGACTTAGGATCTGGAGCCGCAAGGCGTGTAGGTTCGAGTCCTATCATCCGCACAGGCCTCCTTCGACAACTGACCTCCCTCAACCGGGGAGGTTTTTGGTTTCTTCAAAGATCTCCTTCCATTTTTGCTGCAATACATTCTTGTCAGGCAGCTGCGTCTGATAAGCGGCGACCAGCGTCGGGGACATGGAACGATTGAGCGCGTATCGGACGACTTCGCTATCCTGATCCTGGCAAAGCAGGATTCCGATGCTTGGGTTCTCATGTTCCTTTTTCACGTCCCGGTCGAGGGCCTCGAGGTAGAAATTGAGCTGGCCGAGGTGTTCGGGTTTGAATTTCTCGGCTTTAAGCTCGAAAGCAATCAGGCATTGCAGACCGCGATGGAAAAAGAGAAGATCTATCACAAAATCACTATTCCCTACCTGTATCCTGAATTCTTCTCCGATAAAAAGGAAGTCCTTGCCCAGTTCGAGGATAAACTGTTTCATTTGGACAATCAAGGCCTTTTGTAATTCACTCTCCGTATGTTCCCTGGAAAGGTTGAGGAAATCCAAAATATATGTGTCCTTAAATCCAATAAGACCGGTCTTATCCAAGTTCTTTATTCGATTGGGAAGGTTTTGACTGCCTAGCATCGTACGCTCAAATAAACCAGCAGAGATTTGGCGATCAAGCTCACGACTATTTAAATTTTCCCGGATACACGCTCTTATATAGAACTCCCTTTCTACTTCCGTTTTGCATCTCGAGTAAATAGCACGATGATTTGTCCAGCTGATTTTGGTTAGAATTGAATCCCGGATATCCGTTAAATCTGTGAGCGACTCGAACGACACGATATCAGTTTGGTTGTCAATCGTTTGCATTTGTGACCGCGCTGCGGTCACAATTTTCGATCCGCAGTAGGTCTCATAGAATTGTCGCATTCGATACAGCCCCCTACGGTCGAAGCCCTTGAGTTCCGGGTGCTTATTTTCCAAATAACGAGCCAATTCGCCGACAGTATTTTCTCCCCATTGGGATGCCTTAATCCGCCGGCTGATATACTCCCCGACCTGCCAATAGCAGTTGATCAATTCTGCATTGACAGACTGATACGCTTTCGTCCTTGATTGCTGGAAAAGCCCTACCACTTCCAGGAATTGGGTCTCTTGTTTCACTTTGATAAAGGTTTTGCGGTCAATAAAATAGCGCTGATTCAGGCATACTCATTACGCCGTGAATACGGTTATCAAAAGAGACACAGGAGTGTAGGCTGTAGTGAAGCTAAAGTTAAAGGAAAAATAATTACCTTTGCCGCCCAATTGAATCCATTATGGCAACAGTAACAAGGGAGAATATCGGGCTTCTGACCGACAAGATCATCGTCAAGATATCCAAAGGCGACTATTTGCCGTCCTTTGAAAAAGCCCTTAAACAATATGGCAAGCAGGCGAATATCCCCGGATTCCGAAAGGGGATGGTTCCGGCGGGGCTGATCAAGAAAATGTATGGCAGCTCCGTATTTACCGACGAAGTCCTGCGAACGGTAGAGAAGGAGTTGACGACGTATATGTCGAACGAGAAACTGGAGATCTTCGCCCAGCCGCTACCCATGCCGGATAACGATGCCCGGCAGATCGATGTGAGCAATCCATCCGATTATTCCTTCGCCTTCGAGGTCGGGTTGAAGCCTGCCTTTAACCTGGCCGACCTCGGATCAGCGGCATTGACATTCTACAAAGTGCAGGTAACTCCGGAAATGATCGACGAAGAGGTCGAGCGCCAGCAAACCCGGAATGGCAAAATGACGGAACCGGAGGCGGTAACGGGCGACGAGAATGTCCTGAATTTACATTTTGTCGAGACCGATGCAGCCGGCGAGCCGGTACCTGACGGAATTCAAAAAGACAATTCCCTGCTGGTCAAATACTTTAATGAAGCCACCCGGCCCAAATGGCTCGGACTGAAGAAAGGAGAGTCAATCCTGTTGCAGCCTTCCGGGGCCTTTGAAGAAAAAGAGCGGGAGTGGGTGCTGAACGACCTGGGGCTTCCAAAAGAAGATGCCGCGGCTGCTGACAAATATTTCCGGGCCGAGATCACCAAGGTCGGATTGGTCGAAAAGGCTGAACTGAATGAGACCTTCTTCCATACAGTATATCCTGCGGGTGAGATCACAACCCTGGAGGCCTTCCGCGATGCGGTTAAAGACGAGATCCAGGGGTATTGGGACGGCCAAAGCCGTAATCAGCTTCAGCACTCCCTTTATCACCTCCTGCTGGATCATACGAAGATCGAGTTCCCTGAGGATTTCCTGAAGCGCTGGATGCAGACCGGCGGCGAAAAGCATAAAAGCCCGGCAGAAGTCGAAGTTGAGTTCCCGGCTTTTGTCGATCAGCTGAAGTGGACGCTGATCGTGGATAAGATCGTCGGCGACAATCATATTGAGGTCAGCCAGGACGATATCCGGGCCTTCGCGCGGCTGCAGTTGTTCGGCTACATGGGGATGCAGGCAGGCGCTGAGGAACAACCCTGGATAGCCGATTATGTGCAGCGGATGATGCAAGACCGGAAATTCGTAGAGGATACGGTTCACCGCATCCGGACCGAAAAAGTATTTACCTGGGCCGGGACGCAGATCCATCCAACGGAGAAGCCCATCGGCCGGGATGAGTTTCGGGTCTTGGTCGAAGAACATCAACATCATCATCACTAGGCAAGTCCGAACGGACCTCGGTCATACTGGGGTAGCTTTATCCGAAGACATCCTGTCCCGGGCCCGGGGAACCCATGCCGGAATGTCAGTTATTTGGCAGTTTAAAAGTTTGGACGGAGATTTGAAAGGAAGTTAGCTGTTCAACCAATCAGAAAAGGCATTAAAACATTGAAAAAAACGATTATGAATCCAGCAAACGAATTCGAGAAATATGCTGTCAAACACCGGGGTATTTCCAGTAATACCCTAAACGACTATAACAAATACCAGATTACCAACCTCACGCCGAACATCATTGAAGAACGCCCGATGAATGTGGCTGTCATGGACGTGTACAGCCGGTTAATGATGGACCGGATCATCTTCCTCGGCTACCCGATCAATGAAGAGGTCGCCAATATCATCACCGCCCAGCTGCTCTTCCTGGACAGCACCGATCGCCACCGGGATATCCAGATGTATATCAACTGCCCGGGCGGCAGCGTTTATTCCGGCCTTGGCGTCTATGACACCATGCAATATGTAACCCCCGATGTAGCCACCATTTGTATCGGCATGGCAGCCAGCATGGGCCAGGTATTGATGTGCGCGGGCACAAAGGGCAAACGGACAGCGCTTAAGCATAGCCGTATCATGATGCACCAGCCCAGCGGCGCTATCGGCGGTCAGACTTCGGACATCGAGATCACCGTCGCTGAGATCAGAAAGCTGCGGAAAGAATTATACGAGGTCACCGCTTTCCATACCGGCAAAACGCTCAAACAAGTGGAAAAGGACAGCGACCGTGATTACTGGCTGACCGCACAGGAAGCTAAGGAGTACGGTCTCGTGGATGAGGTCCTCCTGCAAAACCCGAAGAAAGAAAGGGATTCCAATTAAACAGGGATAAAAAAATTATTACATTATGAACTATTCAAAATATCTGTTGAAGCCAACCTACCTGAACGATGAAGAGCCCGATGAAAAAGAACCAAAAGACGAGAAAGGGCCGGACCTCGGGATGCTGGCGAAAAAGCTGGAAAAATATTTTTTTGAGAACAGGACGGTAGAGCTTTGGGGAGTGGTTGACGACAAATCCGCCAGAGAAGTGGTCACGAAGCTGCGGCTGCTGGATGCGGACAAGCCCGGCGAAGAGATCAAGTTCTTCATCAACAGCCCGGGTGGCGTGGTGACTTCCGGGATGGTCATCTACGATACCATGAAAATGCTGAAGAGCCCGGTGAGCACCATCTGTATGGGACTTGCCGCTTCGATGGGTTCGGTCTTGCTCAGCGGCGGGGTGAAGGGCCGGAGGTTCGTCTTCCCACATTCTGAGATCATGATCCACCAGCCAAGCCTCGGCGGATATATGCAAGGCGTGAGCGTCGATCTTGAAATTACGGCCAAACAGACCCGTCGGGTGAAAGATATCAGCGCGAAGATTCTCGCGGACAATTGTGGGAAGAAAGTAGAGCAAATTCTGAAGGATTTTGACCGGGATTACTGGATGGATGCGAAAGAAGCCGTCGAATACGGCATTGTAGACCATATCTCCGACCAGATTTAGTGTAACATATTGATTACTAGCTAATAATAAATACTTCCCATATAGACGGTCCCGAAGTTTTCGGGACTGTTTTTTCTCACATACTGGGAGAATTGAATAAGTTGGGTAACTTTGTAATATGGCAAAAAATACCTTGCATTGCTCCTTCTGCGGCCGCAATCGGGACGAGGTCAAGATTCTCATAGCCGGGCAGGAAGGGCATATCTGCGAGAATTGTGTCGAGCACGCACAGGAGATTATCCAGCAGGAACTGATGATCCGGGAGGATTCGGCGGGAAGCTCTTCCTTCAAATTGACCGTGAAGAAACCGGTGGAGATCAAACGCATCCTGGACGAATATGTCATCGGGCAGGATGATGCGAAGAAGGTTTTATCGGTAGCCGTTTACAATCATTACAAACGCCTTCAGCAGAAGATCGTCGAGAACGAGGTCGAAATAGAAAAGAGCAATATCATCATGGTCGGCGAGACCGGGACGGGTAAGACGCTCCTGGCAAAGACGATCGCGAGATTGCTGAATGTTCCCTTTGCCATAGTCGATGCGACCGTCTTTACCGAAGCCGGTTATGTCGGCGAGGATGTGGAGAGCATCCTGACCCGGCTGCTGCAGGTCTGCAACTACGACGTGCCGGCGGCCGAAAGAGGGATCGTCTATATCGACGAGATCGACAAGATTGCGCGCAAGGGTGATAACCCTTCGATTACCCGTGATGTCAGCGGTGAAGGTGTCCAGCAGGGGTTATTAAAGCTGTTGGAAGGAACTGATGTGCTGGTGCCGCCACAAGGTGGCCGCAAACATCCGGAGCAAAAGCTCATCAAGGTCAATACCCAGAACATCCTTTTCATTTGCGGCGGCGCGTTCGACGGTGTCGATAAAATCATTGCCCGCCGGATCAATACCAATGCCATTGGTTTTAATGTCAATAAGGAGCAGCAGGAAGCCGCCAAGAAAAACCTGTTGCAGTATGTGAACGCCCCGGACCTCAAGTCTTTCGGCCTGATCCCGGAATTGCTGGGACGGCTGCCGGTCGTGACCCATCTCGATCCGCTGGACAAGACGACGCTGCGTTCCATCCTGACCGAGCCGAAGAACTCGCTGATCCGTCAATACAAAAAGCTGTTTGAGCTGGAGGGCATCCAGCTAAGTTTTGATGAGGAGGTATTAGATTTTATGGTGGATAAGGCGGTCGAATATAAGCTTGGCGCCAGGGGGCTGCGGAGCATTTGCGAAAGCATTCTGACCGATGCCATGTTTGAGCTGCCCTCCGTAAAAGAAGATAAGTTCCATCTCGACCTCGAATATGCGCAAAAGAAATTCGACAAGAGTAAAATGAATTTGCTCAAAGTAGCCTAACCGTTATGAAGGAACTCATAGATCAGCTCAAGGCGCAGGGGCTAACCGAGGAGCAGGCTTACAAGGCCATAGAAGTCATCAAGAATTTCACCAAGGAAAAATTCCCGTTCTTCGCTGGCGCCGTCGACAAATTATTCGACAAATATGGTCCTGACGTGGCCGGAAAAGAGGAAGATTTTATGCCCTGACCGAAGCATCCACGGGCGGGCGAAGTCATTAACCTTTTAATACTTCCCGGGCGATGACGATCTTCTGGATCTCGCTGGTCCCTTCGCCAATCGTGCAAAGCTTGCTGTCCCGATAATATTTCTCAACCGGGAAATCCTTTGTATAGCCATAACCGCCGAAGATCTGGACGGCTTCCGTCGCCGTCCTGACGGCCACTTCGCTGGCATAGTACTTGGCCATCGCGGCCTCCTTTGTCATCGGCAGGTGTTTATTCTTAAGGTCTGCTGCCTGAAAGGTCAGAAGTTCGGCGGCTGCGATCTCGGTGGCCATATCGGCCAGCTTAAAGGAAATCCCCTGGAAATTGGCGATGGGCTGATCGAACTGATGACGTTCCTTCGCGTATTGCAGCGCAGCTTCCAGCGCACCTTTGGCGATCCCCAGGGAAAGCGCGGCGATGGAGATCCGGCCTCCATCCAGCACGGCCAGCGCCTGACGAAACCCATCCCCGATCTCTCCCAGTTGATTGGCACTTGAGATTCGGCACTGGTCGAAAATCATTTCTGCCGTTTCACTAGCGCGCATCCCCAATTTATTTTCCTTTTTTCCGCCACTAAAGCCCGGCGTGCCTCTTTCGACGACAAATGCAGTGGCATTATTGCGGGTCCGGGGCTCTCCGGTCCGGGCGATCACAACTGCGATATCGCTGCTGATCCCGTGCGTGATCCAGTTCTTTGTACCGTTGAGGACCCACTGGTCCCCTTCCATAACGGCTGTGCAACGCATATTGCCGGCATCGCTGCCGGTTCCGGCCTCAGTCAGTCCCCAGGCGCCAAGCGCCTCCCCGGAAGCGAGGGCGGGCAGGTACTTCTGTTTCTGTTCTTCCGAGCCCCACGCCAGGATATGGCCGGTACAAAGGGAATTATGGGCTGCCAGACTCAGCCCGATACCACCGCAAACCTTAGAAATCTCCATGATGATCGTCACGTATTCCGTGTAGGAGAGACCCGATCCGCCATAAGCTTCGGGGACCACTACGCCCATCATGCCCAGCCGGCCAAGCTCCCGCAACAACTCGTGGGGAAACTCCTGCTTTTCGTCCCATTCCATGACATGCGGCCGGATCGACTTGTTGGCGAAATCGCGGGCCGTGCGGCCTACCTGCTGGGTGAGTTCTTCCGTTGAAAAATCCATGTAAGTATGCGGTTTTAAAATGTCCGATCAAAAAGAACCAGGCAACAACCGGGAGGCTATTGCCTGGCAACACTTGGCAAACAATCATTATCTATAACGTCTCACCAGACGTCTATTGGTATAAAGTTATGAGAATTTTCTCATATAAACTAACGATTGTTAGCCTGCCTGGAAATTTTACAAAAAAGCCGCTCCTGCGGTTGCAGGAGCGCGCTGACTTGTTGGAGTATGGATTAAGATCAATAATATCGGTAGTAGCGAGGTCTCGGCCGGCGGTATACGGTATGCGGCTGCGGAAGCACCCGGCCGAGGCCGATGATCAGACCACCGCCGAGGGTGAACTGGTAGGTGGATTGATTGGGATCGATGCCGCCGCCATTGTAGTTGTTATAATAGAAGGCTCCACCGGCCGCCCCCACCGGGGACAGGAACTGGGCTTTCAATTGAATGCCCACCCGCGGAGAAATATAAATGTTTGTTCCCAGCTGAAATCCTGCGGCAAAATAGCTGGTGGTTTGATATCCGGCGCCTGCTCCCGGGGTCATAATGTCCGCTCCCAGCAGCAAGCCCAGGAAGGGCCGTACCGTCGAATTGGGGATATTCCCGGAAAATACCGGGCCGGCCATAATGAAATCCTGGCCCAG
>DATMLR010000028.1:0-2151 GCA_035570015.1 Puia sp. | reverse complement strand
TCATTGCCTTCCATTACGGCTACGCAACTATTCGTGGTGCCAAGGTCAATTCCAATTATTTTTCCCATATTAATAGATTTATCGGGTAAGCATTGACAATCATTGTGCCACGCAGGGAAAAGTGAAAAAATGGCAGGTTTGTCACCCCCTCCGGGGCGCGCGTCACCGGACAACTCCCAGGACGGGCTGAAGGGATGTGTCACGGAACACATAATCTGCCACCTGGTCGAGAACAGGGGTGGTGGAATTGAATGAAATCCCGGTTCCCGCCATTTTGACCATACAGATATCGCTTTCGCTGTCTCCGACTGCCACGGCGTCTGCCAGGCTGATGCCAAAACGGTGCAGGATATATTGAAACATATTGGATTTGCAGTGGTCATGCTCGCATTGGCTGAACCGGTCCTTGAGAAGCTGGGAGGGAATCCGGACCTCGCCGGTTGCCACACTCTTCTGAAATTCCAGCTCGTTGCCGAGCGTGAAGTCAAGGCCCAGAAGATTCTTGATATGATTGGCAATGGCGTGATAGCTGTCGCTGATGATGCCGCAAACGTAGCCCCGGACCTGGAGCTCGCGGATGGTTGCGACGGCATCGCCGACCAGGGGAATGGATTCCACAACATGGACCAATTCGGCAAAACTGCGGCCTTCGAGGAGACGGGCGATCTTCTGTGTCTTTATGAACGGGCTCTTCGGCTGCTGTTGAATATCCTGTAGCTCCTTGGTAAACCCGAACTTCTTGGCTGCGGCCTGAATAAAACTTCCCTGGAGCAGCACGTTATCCATGTCAAAAACGATCATTTTCTTCGGCTGGCGGTCCATTTCCTTCAGCGCAAACTCAACTTGCTCGCGCATCAGCGGCGTTCCCTCTTCCTGGCGGCGCCCGGTATCGAAGATATTCACGCGCTTGAAGATGGCGTTTGCGACTTGTTTGGAAATACGGCCCAGAACATGAAGGGGATGCCGGTCGTTCTCCACTTCGCCAATGCAGACCTCCTTTATCCGGGCCCGGACCTGGTGCATGTCGATGAGCAAGCCGATATCCACACCATAGTCATTGTCGAATTCGACCTTTTGAAAGATCGTCTTTTTACCGGCGATCATCCCGCTGAGCGGCTGGCGGAACTCGAGCAGGTGGGGGAAGAAGAATTCGAGCATCGGCTTGACCAGGATCTCGGCGACCCGGCCGGCAGGACGCTCAAAATAGGATTTGACGAAGTCCGCCTCATCTTTTATCAGCGGTGCCGTGAGAAGGCCAACGATGTCTTTATCGTAATCGGGGAGATCGGGTTCGAGAAAGACGAGGATCTCATTTCTGGCCATGAGCAGCCCTTCGCGCATCGACTCTCCTTTCCCGGAGTGGGTAGGCGTGATCACTTTGACATTCTCTTCAGCGGCTTCGGCGACAGTGCGATCGGTAGAAAGGTCGTCGACCACGATGATCTCATTGACGAGCTCGTTTCTTTTGGCCTGGCGGATGACCTGGCGGATGGTTGACTCTTCGTTAAAAGCAGGTATGATAACTGTGATCATCTATACTAACAACCGGCCCCTAAAATTGTGCCAAGAAGTTTATATAAGAGTTTGAAAAACAAGATTTAATTTTAGTGAACCACTTTTTAATATTGACAAGCGCAAGCATGCCGATTCCCGCCGACGTATATAAAAAAATTGTCGATGCCAAGGTCTTTATCGACGAGCATTTCGATTCGCCGCTCGACCTGGATGCGATTGCCGGTGAGGCCTGTCTGTCGCGGTTTCATTTTCACCGGCTGTTCCGGCGGATCTATAAACGGACGCCGCACCAGTATTTGACGTTTAAGCGGATGGATCATGCCCGGCGGATGCTGGCAGCGGCCAATTGTACGGTCGGAGAGATTTGCATGCAGGTGGGGTTTGAGAGCATCGGGTCTTTCAGCATGCTGTTCAAAAAGGAGACGGGAGTGACTCCGGGCGAGTATCGGGAGGCCCTGAAGCTTCGGCGGAAGGAAGCCGAGGAGCAGCCGAAGCGGGTGATCCCGTTTTGTTTTATTGCCGAGCTGACGGTTGAGAAAAGCAACAATCGAGAAGGGAAGGTTGAGACTATGGAGTAGTTTTGAGGCCTAAAACAATTCATTATGATCACGAAAGTCTCGCACACTTCACTTTTTG
>DATMLR010000027.1:0-3960 GCA_035570015.1 Puia sp. | reverse complement strand
ACCCATGCTCGCTCGTCTCCGGCCTCGTCGCCCGGACTATATTGGCCACATAGCGGATCAGGTCCCCGCTGATGCTCACCTCACGCACCAGCCCCTGCAATTGTTTGATCTCCTCCCCGCCAAGCACCGGTTGAACCACCGGCCGCCGCACCCCCGTTGTGGACTCCAGGATCGCAGTCTCTTCTTCCGCACTGGGATAACCGATCCGGATATAAAGGAGGAACCGGTCCAGCTGCGCTTCCGGTAAGGGATAAGTGCCGGCCTGCTCGATCGGATTCTGAGTGGCTAGGATAAAAAAGGGCCGATCCAGCGGGTAGGTTTCACCGGCATAGGTGATCCCGAACTCCTGCATCGCCTCGAGTAACGCTGACTGTGTCTTCGGCGGCGTCCGGTTGATCTCGTCCGCCAGTAAGATATTCGCAAATATCGGCCCCTTATTGAATTTGAAGAACCGCCGCCCCGTCGTGTGATCCTCCTCCAGGATTTCCGTTCCCAGGATATCGGTCGGCATCAGGTCCGGTGTGAACTGGATCCGGCGGAACCTCAAGTCCAGCGCCTGCGACAACGTCCGTACCATCAGCGTCTTCGCCAACCCCGGCACCCCCTCCAGCAGACAATGCCCTCCTGCCAACAGCGCTACAAGTATCTCCTCGATAATAGCCTCCTGCCCTACGATGACCTTACGGATCTCATTTTTTAATTGCGATAATTTTCCCAGTAATGACTGTACTTCGCTTTCCACCATTTTAATAGATATTTACCTCAATCGTTACGCAAAGAGGTCGCCGGGTTGACCCGGGCAGCCCTTAAGCCTTGCCACCCGACTGTGAAAAAGGTGATTGTAATAGCAAGCAGTCCCGTTAGAGCAAAGATCCACCCGCTGAGCGGGATGCGATAGGCGAAATCGTGCAACCATTTATTCATCAGCCACGCCGCTACGGGCGAAGCGATCAGCAACGCAACGATGACCAGCCGAAGGAAGTCCCGAAACAATAACAGGACCAACCCCGGTATCGTAGCGCCCAGAACTTTGCGGATCGAGATCTCTTTCGTCCGCTGGATCGCCATGAACGACGCCAGCCCAAACAACCCGATACACGAAATAAAGATGGCGATCAGGGCAAACCATCCCACCAGCCTGCTCAGGTCCTCCTGCGACTTATACAAGGAATTGATATTCTCGTCAAGAAAATTGTATTCGAAGATCCGCTGCGGAAAATAGGTTGACCATACCCCCTGGATCGCCGCTATCGTCGCCGGAACATGATCCGGGCTAATGCGGATCGCAAACAGATTGAATCGGGGCACGTTCACATCCATCACCATTGGCGCTAACGCCTTGTCCAGCTTGTCGAAATTAAAATCCCGGAGCACCCCGATGATATGCCCCTTCTTTCCCGTTTTACTATCTCCCCGGACAAAGGCTTTCCCGATCGCTTCCTCCGGACTGTTCCAGCCCAAAGACTTTACCGCCGATTCGTTAATAATGAACGCCTGCAAATGATCCGTCCCCGTCGACTTTGAGAAATCACGCCCCGCGACCAGTTCCATCTTCATCGCGGCGATATAGTCATAATCCACCGACACCCATGCCATAAAAATATTATCCTGATCCACATGCCCCTCCGGGATCACCAACCCCCGCACCGGCGATTCTCCCGGCATTCCGCTGGCCACCGTTATCGCTTTCACCGCCGGATAGGCCCGCAGATCCGCTTCGAACGCATTCATCCGCGACCGCTGCGCACTATCCATCTTCCCACCAAAGGGCGACGGGTTTCGTCCATACAACGGAAGCACCAACACCTGGTCTTTATCGAATCCCAATGGCTTATTCCGCAGGAATACCAACTGCCGCTGGATCACCACCGCGCCGATAATCAGCGCCGCCGCCACCGCGAATTGCGTAATGATCAGCGACTGCCGGATCAGCCGCCCCCCCGACGCCGCCCTTCCCGTCTTTCCCTTCAGCAGTGCTGCCAGCCGCCAGCGCGTAATATACAAGGCCGGATACAACCCCGCCAAAAGCCCGGTGCAAACCAGAAGCCCAACCAGCGCCGGGATCATCATTCCCGTCCACAGCACCGTCGCATGCAAAGCTTTCCCCGTTATCGCATTCAACAACGACAACCCCGGTATCGCCAGCACCAGCGCCAGGATGCCGGCCACCGCGCTCACCAACAAACCTTCGCCCAGGAACTGCAGCAAGAGCTGCCGGGATCCCGCACCCGATACCTTTCGGACCCCGATCTCCGTGATCCTCGTTAGCGACTGCGCATTGGAAAGATTGATAAAATTGATATTGGCGATCAGCAGGATCAGCAGCGCAATCCCCGCAAAAATGTAGATATACCCGATGCTGTTCGTGCTCTCGCTTCCACTCACATCCGAAGCATACAGATGATTCTCCGACCAGGGCTGAAGCGAAAAATAATAGGATTTAGCCACCCGCTCATCACCATACTTCCTGGTGAGTTGCTCCATCGCCGCCTCCACGGGTGCCACCGCCTGCCCCGGCCGTAGCAACACAAAAGTCTCTGCCGGGTTGTATAACCAGTTCGTCCGGATGAAATCCCCGACCGATTTGGTCTCCACCGTATAAAGGGTCTCAAACGAGATCAACCCGTCGAACTGGATATCCGAATTGGCAGGCATCGCATCCACCACCCCCGTCACCTGAAGCACGTTCGAATTCTCATACAACATCGTCTTGCCAAGCGCCGGCCCGTCCCCAAAATATTTTTTTGCCATCGCACTCGTTAGGATAATCGAGTTCAGTTGCGTCAACGCGTTCGCAGCCCGACCCTCCCGCCAACGCATCGTGAAGATTTTCGAAAGTGCATTGTCGGCAAAAAATACATTTTGTTCCTCGAACCGCTTCCCCGTTCCGCCATTCCGTCCACCTCCAGCGCCTGCGCCATCCCGCGTCTCAAGAATCCCTGTCCGGCTATACATCCTCGCCACCGCCTCCACCGGGATGCCTTTCTCTATCGCCGGCCCGGCCGCACAAGTCACCGTCGCCGACCTCCCGGCGCCATCGCCGGTTTTGATAAAATCGACCCGATAGATATCCGCGTAATGCGTATTGAATTTATTATAGCTGACCTCATCCGTGAGATACACGAGAATCAGCAGACAGCAGCACATTCCGATCGATAGCCCCGCCAGCTTGATCAGACTGGCCCCCTTATGCCGCATCAGATTCCGATAAGCAGATTTGAGGTAATTTTGGAACATAAAGAGAAAATTAAAGCAAAAAACCTCAACTTTAAAAAAATTACATGGCCGGTGAGTAGCATTATTAAAGACAAGTTCACATTTATGCGGTTCCGCTACCTGTCCGGCGACTGGGATACCGACCAGCGGATGCCCTCCAACCTCCTTAATTCCCTGATAGAATATACCACCCTCCCCGTCGATCTTCAGGAAAAAGTCATCGACCTCGACAATTCCGACATCTTTCGCTATCCTTTCGCTTATATCAGCGGCCACAAACTGGTACAATTCGATAGCCGGGAGAGCGCCAATTTTCATCGATATGTTCAGAACGGCGGCTTCGTCTTCGCCGACGACTGCAACCACGACATCGACGGCCTCTTCGCCCGTTCCTTCGAAACCCAGATGTCAACGCTCTTCGGCCCCGACGCCCTGCATAAGATCCCCAACGACCATGCCCTGTATCGCTCCTTTTTCCGCTTCCCCAAAGGGCCGCCCAACACCGGTTTTGAGCTCAACGGCTGGGGCGACGACCTCGTCCACGACTACCTTAAAGCCATTACCGTCAATGGCCGCATTGGCCTTCTGTATAGCAACAAAGACTATGGCTGTGAATGGGACTATGACTTCCGCAATAAGCGCTTCCTCGCTGAAGACAACACTAAATTCGGCGTCAATATCATCATCTACGCCCTCACTTCGGTATCATCTTCCGCGCCATCCGCATAAATACCCCCGGCGCCC
>DATMLR010000026.1:0-18372 GCA_035570015.1 Puia sp. | reverse complement strand
AATTTTTTAAATTAACGTTGTAACATGGACAATCAACCGGAGACCCTTACGCCTGAAGAAAGCCTTCAGGTTATCCGAACGATGATCGAGAAGGCGAAAACCACCGTGGCGGATAATAGCTTCTATTTCCTGCTCTGGGGCTGGCTGGTCTTTACCGCCGCCCTGCTCCAGTATATCCTGGTCGTCTTTGTCAAGACCCCGCTGAATGGGATGGCGTGGAACCTCATGTTCATCGGCTTTATCGTCTCCTCGATTCGTGGTGCAAGGAAGGAGCAAAGGAGGGTCATGACCTATATCGACGAAGGGCTGAGACATATCTGGGAGTGCGTAGTGATCCTCCAGATTGTCATCGTGTTCATTTACTTTAAGCGAGGTGACTGGGAGCACTGTTATGTCTTTTTCATTCTTTCCTATTCCATCGGTTGTTTCTTGACGGGACGCCTGCTCAGGTTTGCACCTTTGGTATGGGGCGCCTTTGCCTCCTGGGCGATCGCCATCCTAATGACCTACACCGATACGCCAACCAACATGCTACTGACGTCTGCCGCTGTGCTGGTCAGCTATATCATTCCGGGGTACCTGCTCCGCGCAAAATACAAACATCAACTCATCAAGCATTAACTGCACATGGAAAACGAACAAACCCTGACCGGCGAACAAAGCCTTGAGCTGATCACCAGCATGATCAACCGGGCCAAGAACGACTATTATGACACAGGGATCAGCGCCCTGTTGTGGGGGAGTGTCATCATCTTCTGTAGCCTGGCTACCTATGCCAACCACTATCTGCAATGGGCTCCGCTGAATTATATCTGGTTCCTGACCACAGCCGCCGTGGTCCCGCAGGTCATCATTTCGATCCGGGAAGCAAAGAGCCGGGGCTATAAGTCGTACCAGAGCGACCTGATCGGCGGCGTCTGGCTGAGCTATGCCATCGCGATCTTCCTGTTCTCCTATCTTGCCTACGCCCTGAATATCGTTCACGATGCCCCGATCTATCTGACCCTTTTTGGCATCCCGACCTTTGCTACCGGCTATGGCCGCCGGTTCATGCCGATGATCATCGGCGGGCTGGCTTGCTGGGGTCTGGCGATCCTGGCCGTATATATCCCATACCCCAACGCCCTGTTCCTGATGGCGGGCGGAGCGTTGATGGCCTGGTTCATCCCAGGGCTGCTCCTCCGGAGATGCTACCTGAAAGCAAAAAGTCAACATGTTTAAGGATCTCAACCCGATATTGCACTCCCAACTTCGGCTTGCGGTTGTTTCCCTGCTGATCACCGTGAAAGAAGCGGAATTCACCTATCTGCGGGAAAAGACCAATGCGACGGCCGGCAACCTGAGCGTCCAGATCAACAAGCTAAAGGAAGCCGGCTATATCGACGTTACCAAGTCATTTAAGGACAATTATCCGCTGACGATCTGCAAGATCACCCCCCAGGGAGTACATGCATTTGAGGAGTATGTGAAGGACCTTCAGGCGTACCTGAATATAAAAAAGTAGGGTCATCCGCAGCTGCGGACGACCCCTTTATAAACCGTAACCGTTCAATTCAATGATACAAAAACGCTAGCTCTTCTCCAGCATCATCGTGAGACGTTCCCCGCTGTTGATGATCACCTCCAATTGGTACATGCCCGGCTGCAACTGCGATGTCCCTTCGATATTATAGCTGTTCTCTCCATTCTCGCCATACGCCGTCTGTTTGATCAGCTCGCTGCCTTTGGAATCCGTGACGCGCATGACTACAAAACATTTTTCCTTCAACTGAACCCCAACCTGGATATCGTTGACATTGGGGTCCGGCGTCACACTGACGGCTTCCACGCTGCGGCTGTTGTAGGATCTCACGATCAGCACTTTGGAGTAGGTCACGCGGTGGGCGGCATCGGTCTGCCGGATGCGGTAGTAGAGGTCGTTCTTCCGCTCCGCCTCATGGATTTTGTCGTCGAAAGTATATTGACCGGCTGCAATCGCTGCCGTTGCGGGGACTTCACCAACTTTCTCATAACCGTTCCCGTTCAGGCTCCGCTCGATCTCAAACACCGTGCTGTGATTATCGTTTGCGGTGTTCCAACTGATGGCCACCGCCTTGTGGCTGTACAGCGCCTGGAAGCCGGTCAGCGTGCTCTTTGACGGGAACTTGATGGTCGCAGTCGTCGTGATCGAGCAAAGTGACGGGCTGCCGTTATCACAGACCTTATAGGAGAACTCGGTGGAATTCCCGGTAAAGCCGTCTTTAGGAGTGAACACAAACTCCCCGTTCTTATTCAGGTCGACACGGCCGTCAGGAGACTCCGACAGGAGGTAGGCCGTCATCGTTTCATGGTCCGGGTCATAGTCGTTGCTCAGCACATTCCCGTTAGCCGTATGGCTGGCCGTTCCGGTGAACCGGTCCCGCACCGCCACCGGGGCGACATTGCAGGTGGAGGCATAATGTAAAGCTGCGCCGACAACCAGCTGGTCGATAGCGATCCGTTCGCTGCCGCCGATACCCTGGTAATTGAGGACCAGCTTATATTGGCCGGGGGCGGAGACGGTGAGCGCTTTATTGTAGGTGTAAACATGACCCGCCTGCGAACCCGTCAGTTCCAGGCTGTCGAGGAGAACGGCAGGCATGTCATTCGCGTCAGCCGCATAGATCTTCAGCCAGCGACGATCCTGGACCGGCTGATTAAAGCTGTAGCTGAAGGAAACCGGCGTAGAGCCTGCCATATCCAGTATCGGAGTATAGATGCCCGTGCGTTCCGAGGCGCTGGACCCGGTGCCCGAAACCATGGCGCCGTCACCCTCTATCCCGGGCGTCCAGCCGTTTCGATTGACGTCGAAATCGGCAAAGAACCAGCAATGGCCTTGCAAATACCCTTTTACCTGGGAGAGGCTAACCCCGGGCCGGGAATTGAAATTGTCGGTAATACCTGCTGCGTGTAGAGGAGAAAAAGCGATTACGAGCGCGCACGAAAGTAAAATCGTCGAGAAGTTCCGTTTCATCTTTGTAATTTTCAGAAGGTGAATAAAACGATAGGATGCTGAAAATCAGCGGCGATTCAAAGGAGAGGAACTAACGATTTAGGAAATTGCGAACTGTTTTTCGGAGAAAATGAATTTAGCGGAGCTCTCGGAAGGGAAGACCCTCACCGGGGGTATGGCTCAAAGATAGAAAAGACATTCTGTTTTTGCAAGCCCCCCGGCCAAAAAAATGTCCCCGCAACGATTACGCCACCCTCTCCCGGCTCTATCGCGAGCCCTCTCCCGGCTCTATCGCGGGCCCTCTCCCGGGTCCATCGCGGACCCTCCCCCGGCTCCGTCGCGGCCTCAACCCCGCGTTCCCTCCAGCTTCTCGTCTTCCGCATTCCCCATAACAGCGGCCCCCATCTTTCTCATTGGGTTGCTGCGGTTTTCGTCGAATTCCTGGCGGTTCCGGATAATATCCAAACAGGTATATAAGGCAGTCAGGAAGGAGGTAGTATCCGCCTTATTTTTCCCGGCGATATCAAAGGCCGTCCCATGATCGGGGGAAGTCCGGACCATCGGCAGCCCCGCGGTAAAGTTTACGCCTTCCCCATCGGACAGCGATTTGAAAGGGATCAGACCCTGGTCATGGTACATCGCCAGCACAGCGTCAAAACGTGTCTGATATCCGCGGGCAAAGAATGCATCGGCGCTGTAAGGACCGAATACCATCATCTGATGTTTGGCGTCCTTGATCACCGGCTTGATGATCTCTTCCTCTTCTTTTCCGATCAGGCCTTCATCCCCGGCGTGCGGGTTCAGACCCAGGACGGCTATCTTTGGCTTGTCGATGCCGAAGTCCCGCATCAGGCTCTCATTCAGGATCTTTAACTTCGACTGAATGGCCTCCCGGGTGATATAGCGGGTAATATCCTTCACCGGTACATGCTCCGTCACCAATCCCACTTTCAGCGTTTCCGACACCATGAGCATCAGCACGTCGCCGGCATTAAATGCATGTTTCAGGTAGGGGGTATGACCGGTGAAATTGAACGTGGGGGACTGCGTATTCTTCTTGTGGATCGGGGCGGTCACCAGCCCCTGGATCTTCCGGTCCCGCAGGGCCTCAACGGCCGCCACCAGCGACTTGACGGCATACGACCCGCCGATGTCAGTCAACTGACCCGGCAAAATCGCAACCTCTTCTTCCCAGCAGTTGTAGATATTGATCTGTTTGGGCGTTATCCGCGAGAAGTCCTTGGTGGTTTGGTAATTGAAATTGATGTCCGGTGCAGACTTCCGATAGAAATTGATCAGCTTGCCGGAGGCAAAGATCAGCGGAGTACAGAGTTCCAGCAACCGGTGATCGGAAAAGGTCTTGATGATCAGTTCCGCTCCGATCCCATTCAGATCGCCGATAGTAATCCCTATCACAGGTCGTTGGTGTTGAATGCTCATGCGCTAAAACTTATTTTTTACCGCTCAAAAGTACGACTTTTGCGCTTTAATCGCCCTTTATGTATACCCTCCGCAAATCCCTTGGCCAGCATTTTCTCCGGGATGAGAACATTTCGAAGAAGATCGTGGCGGCCTTGTTTGCAAGCGGGGACGGCGAGGGCCGCGAACTTACCCGAGGCGTGCCGACCCGATTGCTTGAAGTGGGACCGGGGGGCGGGGCACTGACCAAATACCTGATGGGTCTGGAAGGCATCGACTTTAAGGCGGTGGAGCTGGATGAAGAGAAGATCGGTTATTTGCTGACAACATGGCCGGCGCTGCAGGGTAAGATCCTGCCGGGCAGCATCCTCGAGCTGGAAAAACCCTTTGACGACAAATTCTCCGTGATCGGTAATTTCCCTTACAATATTTCCACGCAGATCCTGTTCAAACTGCTGGATTGGAGAACGGACCTGCTGACGGTGATCGGTATGTTCCAGAAGGAAGTGGCCCTGCGGATAGCCGCCAAAGAAGGTTCGAAGACCTATGGCGTGCTCAGCGTGCTCATCCAGGCTTTTTTCCGGGTCGAGTACCTGTTCGAAGTCCAGGAGACCAGCTTTGTCCCGCCGCCAAAGGTCAAGAGCGCGGTGATCCGGCTGACACCATGTCCGCCGCCAGCCTTTCGCGATGAAGCAAGCTTCTTCCTGCTCGTGAAAACGGCGTTTAACCAGCGCAGAAAGACCCTGCGGAATGCCGTCCGATCGCTTTTTGAGCCCGCGACGCTTCTTGATCCGCTATTCGACCGGCGCGCGGAGCAGCTGACCATCCCCGAATTCGCCGGTTTAACATGGAAAATGACCAACAGATGAAATCAGTTATAATTACCGCAAAAACGCACGATTACCTCCCGGCCACGCTCACTGAAAAAGGCTATACCGTCCGATATTCCCCGCAGATAACTTACGAAGAGCTGCTGGACTCCGTCGAGGGTGTGGAAGGGCTCATCGTTACCACGAGGCTAAAGATTGACAGCCGAATGCTCGATCGGGCATCGGGGCTGAAATGGATCGGGCGGCTGGGCAGCGGGATGGAACTGATCGACGTCGCCTATGCCGAATCAAAAGGCATCCGGTGTGTCAGCAGCCCGGAGGGAAACCGGAATGCGGTAGGCGAGCATGTGCTGGGGATGCTCCTGACGCTGATGAACAAGACCTGTACCAGCCAGCAGGAGATCAGGGAGGGGAAATGGATCCGGGACGCCAACCGGGGGACCGAGCTTTCAGGGAAAACGGTCGGTATTGTGGGTTTCGGCAATACCGGAGGGGCGTTCGCCAGGCTTCTCGGCTCGTTCGACACGACAATCCTGGCGTATGACAAGTATAAATTTGGCTTTGCCCGGGATAATGTCCACGAAGCCTCCTTCGAACAGCTGGCCAGGTATTCCGATGTCATCAGCTTCCACGTCCCCCTTACGGAGGAGACCTACCATATGGCGGGGGACGGGTTCTTCAATTCCCTGGAACGTAAGCCATGGTTTATCAATGCTTCACGCGGAAAGGTCCATGATACTGCGGCGCTTGTCCGGGCCCTCGAGACCGGCAAGATCGCCGGCGCCGCCCTGGATGTGCTGGAGAACGAAAAGCTGGAGACCTATACCGAGGCCGAACGGCAGCAGCTAACCACGTTGCTGGACCGCCCGGATACGCTCATCACCCCGCATATTGCCGGGTATTCCCAGGAGGCCTTCCTGAAAATGGCCAAAGTCATCCTTGAAAAACTGGGGATATAATGTGAATGATTTAAATTTATTATCTTTACAGCCCTAATGCAATGCCTTGGATGATTCCAGGGCGTTGTATTTTTTTTCTTTTTAAAAGTTGGACGATGTCCAAAGGAGGGATTATGAGTGGATTCACTTATTACACCAAAGACGCGCTGGACCACCTGAAAATCGAATTACAAAAGCTGAAGACCGTGGAGCGGCCCGCCGCATCCAAGGCGATCGCGGAAGCCAGAGAGAAGGGCGATCTGCGGGAAAATGCTGAATATGATGCCGCTAAGGAGGCCCAGGGACTTCTCGAAGCCAAGATCCAAAAGTTGGAAGGTGAACTCGCCAACGCGCGGGTCATCGACCAGGGCACTATCGATACGAGTAAGGTGTCCATCCTGACCAAGGTCACGGTGACCAACCTGACTAACAAGAAACAGATGACCTATTACCTGGTATCGGAAAAAGAAGCCGACCTCAAGCAGGGCAAGATCTCCGTCACCTCCCCGATCGGGAGAGGCCTTCTCGGCAAGCAGGTTGGCGAGGTCGCCGATGTCCGGGTACCCGCCGGCACCCTGCAGTTCAAAATCGAAAATATAACGGTGTGACCCTTTTCTCAAAGATCATTTCCGGAGAAATACCTTCGTATAAGATTGCGGAAAATGAGCGGTTCTTTGCCTTCCTGGATATCTTCCCGCTTCGCGAAGGCCATACGCTCGTGGTGCCGAAGCTGGAGGTAGACCGGTTCTTTGATGTGCCCGATGAATTCCTGGCCGGCCTCCTGCTGTTTGCCAAACCGATCGCCCATGCCATCGAACGTTCGTTCAACTGCAATCGCTGCGGGCTTTCGGTAGTTGGCCTGGAAGTGCCCCATGCCCACCTGCATCTCATACCCATCGACAACGCCGATGACCTGAACTTTACCCGACCAAAGCTTAAGCTGACACCCGATCAGCTCCGATCAGCGCAGCACAAGATCCTCCGACACCTACAGCCATGAGTATGGAGATGACAACGCTCCGGGAACGAAAGCTCCGAGAACTTCTGGCCTACACGGCGCAGAATTCCCCGTTCTACCGCGATCTGTTCGACCGGAACCGCATCGATCTTTCACGGGTCCGCTCCCTCGATGATCTCGCCATACTCCCGACAACTACCAAAGAGGATCTTCAGCGGCGCAACGACGATTTCCTTTGCGTCAGCCGGGACCGGATCGCAGAGTATACGACAACCTCCGGAACGCTGGGCAGGCCTGTCACCATTGCTCTGACCACGGCCGACCTGGACCGGCTCGCTTATAATGAATACCTGTCATTCCGCTGTGCCGACGGCACATCAGCCGATACCTACCAGCTCATGCTCACACTCGACCGCCAGTTTATGGCGGGGATAGCCTATTATTCGGGCATCCGGCGGCTGGGGGCCGGCGTCATCCGGGTAGGCCCGGGTGTTCCGGCACTGCAATGGGAGACCATCCGGCGGCTTAAGCCAACCGTACTGGTCGCCGTCCCATCTTTTCTCCTGAAGCTGATCCGCCATGCAAAGGACTATCGGATCGACCCCAACGACTCTTCGGTCCGATCGGCCATCTGTATCGGCGAGAACATTCGTCAGGCCGATCTTTCCCTGAATATCCTCGGCAAGAAGATCACCGAATCCTGGAATATCCGGCTGTATTCCACTTACGCCAGCACAGAAATGCAAACGGCCTTTACCGAATGCGGCGAAGGCAGGGGCGGTCACCTCCAACCGGAGCTGCTCATCGTCGAGCTGCTGGACGAACAGGACCGCAAAGTAGGCCCCGGTGTCCCGGGCGAAGTGACGGTCACTACGCTGGGCATCGAAGGCATGCCGCTGATCCGATACAAGACCGGCGATATCTGCACCTGGTCCGACGAGCCCTGCGGCTGCGGTCGCACAAGCCTCCGGCTTTCGCCCATTATCGGCCGCAGACAACAAATGATCAAATTCAAGGGGACGACACTCTATCCACCGGCGCTGTTCGAATTGCTCAATGAAATGGAAGAGATCGTGGATTTCGTCGTGGAGGTATATTCCAATGAAATCGGACTGGATGAGATACTGCTGCACCTCGTCCCGGCAAGCCGAACGGAAGAAGGTGATCACCGTATCCGGGCCTATCTCCAGGCCAGGTTGCGCGTAAGCCCGCAGATCAATTATCACAGCCTGGCGGATTTGCAAAGCATGCAGTTCCCTGAGGCCGGCAGAAAAGCAATTAAATTTCTTGACCGGAGAAGCGAATATAAATAACTTGCAGCCCATGATAGCTGTTGGACAAAAGCCCCTTTCATTAGCTGATTTTTCCGATATTCTCTATCTTAAGAAGGAATTTGCACTCGATGGAGCGGCACTGGACAATGTCGCGGAGAACTTTCAGTTCCTGACCGAATTCTCGGCGGACAAGCTGATCTATGGCATCAATACCGGCTTCGGTCCGATGGCCCAATATAAAGTTGGAAATGGGAACCTGCTCGAACTTCAATACAATCTCATCCGCAGTCACTGTTCCGGCAGCGGAAACCTGCTCCCGCCCGAGCTTGTCCGTGCAACGATGATTGCCCGGTTGAATAGTTTGATGCAAGGCTATTCTGGTGTACACCCCGACACGGTAACGTTGCTCGGGAAGCTGATTGGCCGGCGTATCTATCCGGTGATCTTCGAACATGGCGGCGTAGGCGCCAGCGGAGACCTGGTCCAGCTCGCGCATCTTGGTCTGACCCTGATCGGCGAAGGCGAAGTGTTCTATGAGGGGAGTATACAGTCGACCGCCGATGTATTCGCACAATCAGGTATCCGGCCGCTCTCCATCCGCATCCGCGAAGGCCTGGCCATTCTGAACGGCACTTCTGCTATGACGGGGATCGGGCTGGTGAATCTGCTCCACGCCCGGCGGCTCGTAGAATGGGCCGTTTTTCTGTCTGCCCTCACCAATGAGATCGTCAGCGCATTCGATGACCATTTCTCCCATGAGCTGAATGTCGTTAAACATCACCCTGGCCAGAACGCGGTGGCCGCGATTATCCGACAAATCCTGACCGGCAGCGGAATGATCCGTAACCGGTCCGAGCACCTGTATCATGCCGGCAGCCTGGAACATGAAGTATTTGAAGAGAAGGTGCAGGAATACTATTCCCTTCGTTGTGTCACCCAGGTGCTGGGACCGGTCTTCGACACGGTCCGGCAGGCCGAGCAGGTGCTGGTAGACGAATTGAACTCCGTCAATGATAACCCGGTTGTCGATCACCGGAACAACAATGTCTTTCACGGCGGCAACTTCCACGGCGACTATGTCGCGCTGGAAATGGACAAGGTACGGATCGCGGTTACCAAACTGTCCATGCTGGCCGAGCGTCAACTGAACTACCTGCTCAACGACCGGCTCAACCGTAAGTTCCCGCCTTTTGTCAACCTGGGCGTGCTGGGTCTCAACTTCGGGATGCAGGGCGTCCAGTTCACGGCTACCTCCACCGTAGCGGAGAATCAGACCTTGTCGTTCCCGATGTATGTGCACAGTATTCCCAACAATAACGATAACCAGGATATCGTCAGCATGGGCGCGAATGCTGCCTTGCTCACCCGGAAGGTGATCGACAACTCCTTTGAAGTCCTGACTATACAGCTGATGTCAGCCCTGCAGGCGATCGATGCAATAGACTGCCGGCAAAAGCTTGCTCCCGCCACCCGGGCTGTATACGACCGTGTGAGGGAAATATTCCCGACCTTTATCGACGACCATCCTAAATACAAGGAGCAGAAAAAAGTAAAGGAATTCCTGGAACTATCAAGCCCCCTGCCATGAAGTGTGCACTGGTAACCGGCGGATCGAGAGGGATAGGACGCGCCGTCTGCCTGGAACTCGCTGCTGCAGGCTATTACCTGCTGGTCAACTATCGTTCCGGACATGATGAAGCGACCCGCACCCTGGGGATGATCCGCGAGCAAGGCGGTGACGGAGAGCTGCTGCCTTTTGATGTCGGCGACGGGGAGCAGGTGCATCGGCGGCTCACGGCGTGGCTGGAGCAGGATGCGGACCGGTATATAGAGGTGCTGGTCAATAACGCCGGGATAAAAGAGGATGCGTTGTTGTTGTGGATGGAAGACAAGCAATGGTCCGACGTGATCCGGACCAACCTCGACTCCTTTTTTTACGTTACGCGGGTCGTGCTGAATGGGATGCTGCTAAGGAAATACGGCCGGATCATCAATGTCGTTTCGCTTGCAGGGCTGAAAGGCCAGGCGGGGCAGACCAATTATTCGGCGGCGAAGGCCGGCGTCATCGGCGCCACCAAGGCCCTGGCCGCGGAGGTGGGCCGGCATGGGATTACGGTAAACGCCATTGCCCCCGGCTTTATCCATACGGACATGACCGAAGGACTGAATGAGAAAGAGATGAAGGTGCTGATTCCGGTGCGGAGGTTCGGCCTACCCGAAGAAGTGGCCTTTGCCGTCGGATTCCTGGCTTCTCCGCGGGCATCGTACATCACAGCCGAAGTACTGAGCATCAATGGGGGTTTATATTCCTGATATCAAGACGCTGATCCCGCAAGGACCGCCTTTTATTATGGTGGACCGGTTGCTGGAGACGGATGCGACGGTTATACGGACCAGTTTTCGGATCACCGCGGACAATCCCCTGCTGGCGAACGGCCGGCTGGGAGCGGCGGGTCTGATCGAGAATATGGCCCAAACGGTCGCCGCCGGCGCCGGATTTGCGGCGTTTGCCGCCGGCGGCGCGGTGCACGATGGCGCGGAGCATGATGGCGCGGTGCACGATGGCGCGGAGCCCAGCAGTGCCGGGCCCAGCGGTGCCATCGTTGCCATCAACAACCTCGGGATTATCCGGCTTCCTGCATTGGGTGAAGAACTGATTACCGAGGTCACGGTGACCGCCCGGGTCGCGGATATTATCGTAATTTCAGGCCGGATTACCTGCGGGCAGTCGGTTGTCGCCACGGGTGAGATGAAAATCCTGACGGGTATATGAAGGACGTTTATGTTGTGGCGGATAATATTTATTCCCCGCTCGGCGGGAATACGGCGGAGAATTTCTCGCAGCTGAAGAAGGGGATCGCGGGCGTCCGCCGTCACGAGCGGCCCGAGATGATGGGTCAGCCTTTCTACGCAGCATTGTTCGAGCCCGGCGGATTTGTCGCGCCGGAGCACACGAAGTTTGAGCTGCTCCTGATCAGATCTATCAGCCCCTTGCTGGAAGAGACCGGAATCGATCCGGCCGACCCGAAGACGATCCTGATCCTTTCCACTACCAAAGGTAATATCAGCCTGCTCGAAGAAGGCATCGAAGACCCGGCGCGGTTCTCGCTCGCCGGCTCCGGCCGCCGTATCGCATATCATTTCGGTTTTGTCAATTCGCCGATCGTCATTTCCAACGCCTGTATCTCGGGCGTCCTCGCGCTGATAACCGCCATGCGGCTGATCCGCTCCGGGCGTTACCGTACGGCGGTGGTCGCAGGTGCGGATGTCATCTCCAGATTCGTGCTGTCGGGGTTTGGGTCATTTCAGGCGATCAGCGCCGGTCCCTGCAAGCCATTCGATCAGGCGCGTGATGGGATCAATCTGGGCGAAGGCGCAGGGGCTGTCGTTCTCTCGGGCGACCAACGCTACCAGGGCAACCTTCGCCTCCGCGGCGGATCGGTCAGCAACGACGCCAACCATATCTCCGGGCCCTCGCGAACCGGCGAAGAGCTCGCACACGTGATCACCCGTTCGCTGGCCGATGCCCGCTGCACTCCGGATGAGATCGACTTTATTTCAGCGCACGGTACGGCAACTCCGTATAACGACGAAATGGAAGCGCGGGCGATCACGCTGGCCCGCGTCGGCGCGGCACCGGTCAATAGCCTGAAAGGTTACTACGGGCATACGCTGGGCGCCGCCGGGCTGATCGAATCCATCGTTACCTTGCAATCGATGCGCGAAGACCGGGTATTGCCAAGCAGGGGGTATGAGATCAATGGTGTGACAATGCCGCTCAATATCTGCACCGCCTTGCTGTCCACCCCGCTGGACTACTGCCTCAAAACAGCCTCCGGGTTTGGCGGGTGCAATGCCGCGATCATAATGTGCAAATAAAACAATCGAATGGAGTATATCACTGCCAGCTGTGTTATCCGGAACAATCGTATATATCGGGACGGGGAAATCGTCTGGGAACGTTCACCGGCCGGTCCGGCGGACTTCCTGCAGTCGTGCTATCAACATTTCGGTTTTCAATATCCCAAATTCTATAAGATGGACCACCTTAGCAAGCTTGGCTGGCTGGCTGCCGAGTTCCTGCTCCACGAAGGGTTTGACCCGGCGCAATGCCGGCCGGAGGAGATGGCGGTCGTCCTGTCCAATGCGAATTCCAGCCTTGACACCGACTACCGGTATTTTGCCTCCGTTAGCGATATTCCGAGCCCGGCGCTTTTTGTCTATACGCTTCCCAACATCATGATCGGCGAAATCTGCATCCGGAATAATTTTAAAGGAGAGAATGCCTTTTTCATCACCGAGTCGTTTGACGCGGCTTTTATCGCGACCTATGTCCGCGATCTGCTCGGGACCGGTAATGCCCGCGCCTGTATTTGTGGTTGGGTGGAAGTATTGGGTGATCGTTATGCGGCGGCACTTTTTTTGATTGAACACAAGGACGCAGGGTTATCTTTCACCGCGGAGAATATGATTGGTATGTATAATTTAAATCAACCGGCATGAGCAAGACGGTACCAGTTGCAGTGGCCGGGGCGGGCGTCATATCCGCTATCGGCAATAATATCCGCGAATGTCTCGCGGCACTGGAGAGCGGTCGCGCGGGGATGGGCGATATAACCTGGCTGGATACCGTGCATCGGGGGCAGATACCGGTTGCGGAGGTGAAGGCGGACAACGACCGATTGAAAGACCTCGCCGGGGTAACCGGAGTGGTCAGCCGGACTGGATTGTTAAGTTTCATCGCCGCGCGCGAAGCCCTCGATAGCACGGGGATTCCGGACCTTCATCGCTGGCGAACGGGCATCGTTTCCGCCAATACCGTCGGTGGTATGGATTTGACAGAAAAGTTCGCATTTTGCGAATTTCGCGGCCGCCTGCGCGAGCTCGTCCAGCACGAATGCGGTTATAGCACCGAAATGGTGGCTACCCGCCTCGGGCTCCGCGACTACCAGACCACCATCAGCACGGCCTGTTCCTCTTCCGCCAACGCAATCGGATTTGGCGCCAAACTCATCCGCCATGGTATTTTGGACGTGGTCGTCGCCGGCGGGACCGACGCGCTGACGAAATTCACGCTGAATGGATTTAATTCCCTGATGATCCTTGACCGGGCCTGGTGCAGACCGTTTGACGACGAACGCCAGGGTCTGAATCTCGGCGAAGGCGCCGGATACCTGGTGCTGGTGTCCGATGCAGTGGCGGCGACGCTTCCTGCGCCGATCGACTGCGTACTCAGCGGCTATGCCAACGCCAATGACGCGTATCATCAAACGGCGTCGTCACCGGACGGCCGCGGGTCCTGGCTGGCTATGAAGACGGTGCTGGAACGAAGTGGACTGGACCCCGCCGACATCGACTATATCAATTTGCATGGAACAGGGACCCAGAACAATGACCTTGCCGAAGGGACAGCGATCCGGCGGCTATTCGATCCCCACTATCCCAAAATGAGCTCCACCAAGTCTTTCACGGGCCATACACTGGGCGCGAGCGGCGGCATCGAAGCGGTGTTTTCCGTGCTGTCGGTCCGGCATAGTCTTGTCTATCCCAACCTCCGGTTTCACACGCCCATGCCGGAATTACCTTTTGTGCCCACGACGGACCTTATCCGCGACCTGCCGATCCGTCACGTCCTTTCCAATTCATTTGGTTTCGGCGGGAATTGCTCGTCTTTAGTTTTTTCAAAATCGCAATCGTGAATCAACCTATCTATATCCGATCGGTAGCGGCCATCTCCCCGCGACAGAGCGAACCGCGACAGAGCGAACCGCGACAGGGCGAACCGCGACAGGGCGAACCGTGGCAGGGCGGACCCGGACAGGGCGAACCCGACTACCGGACCCTGCTGGACCCGAAACTCCTCCGCCGGATGAGCCGGATCATTCGCATGGGCGCCGCCGCGGCGCTGACCTGTCTCCGCGAGGCAGGGATCGCGATGCCTGACGCCATCGTCACCGGGACGGCCTATGGTTGTCTGGAAGATACCGGCCTGTTCCTGAAGAGCATGATCGAACGGAACGAAGCCGTGCTTCAGCCCGCTGCCTTTATTCAATCCACGCACAATACCGTAGGCGCGCAGATCGCCCTGCTGCTGGGATGCACCGGGTATAACAATACCTTCGTTCATCGCGGTTTCTCTTTCGAATCGGCCCTGCTCGACGCCGCCTTGTTACTCGCGGACAGGGAGGCCGAAACCGTGCTCCTGGGCGGGGTCGACGAGATCACGGAAACGAGCCGCGAGCTGTTGGCCAGATTTGGCCTGTATCGCCGGCAGGTTGCCGGTGAGGGAGCGGCCTTTTTCCTGCTGACGGGTCAGCCTTCTTCCGGTGATTTTGCCCGGCTGGATGGGATGGATACCTTCCACAACCCGAAGGGAACTGATGCAACAGAACAACGCCTGATGTCTTTTCTGAGTTCGAAAGGATTGGCGCCGGGTGATATCGATCTGATCATAAGCGGTGACACGGGTGAAATAAGTGCATCACTATTTCCCGGCACGCCGAATTTGAACTACAAAGAACTGTCCGGCGAATACCCGACATCGACTTCATTTGCGCTCTGGCTGGCTGCCCGCCGGGTCAGGTCGGGAGCCCGCCGGGTCCTGGTATATAATCACTATCTGGGAATTTATCATTCCGTTTATTTGTTGTCTAATGCTGATAAATGATCTTTTTGTCGTGGAGGACCTCCAGCCCGGCGATGGGTTGCAGCCGGGCGATGGAATGCAGCCGGGCAATGGAATGCAGCCCGGCGGCGGCACCCTGACCGCGCGCGTTCATTTGCGATTCCCCCATCCGATCTTCGATGGTCATTTTCCAGGCCGGCCGGTGCTGCCCGGCGCCTGTCTCGTACAACTGGTGGAGGAATTGGTGGCTTCGGTAGCCGGTGCGGAAATGCGATTGTTTCGGGCCGGTCCCGTCAAATTTATCGCGATGATCGACCCGCTCCGCGATAGATCCATTGTGATGAAGCTGCAATTCACCGCCGATGGTCTCATCACCGCCGAAGGGATCAACGCCGGTTCGACCTGCTTTCGGTTCAAAGGAGTCTTTCGAGGAGAATAAGACTGTGCTGGGTGAGTTTGTAATTGTTATAGATGAGAATGTGACGGCGTTCCGACAACGCGCCGGGGAGGTTGCAGGCGAGCCAGAGCGCAAACGCGGAAGCGGTGGGATATTCGCCGCAGAGATTTTTGAAGCGCATAATACCCGTATCCGGAGCCATCAGCGATTCGACGATCCGGTACCAGTTGCGTGCACGGCTGTCGCCATTCTCACCGCTCAATAGCAGATCGGGGGGGTAGTCGTCAAGAAGCCCGGTCAGCGCCGATTTTAATACTTCTTCATTCTCTCCGCCCCGCAATACGATTTTGGAAATTCTTGCAAGCGCGCCCGCCGGCCGGTCATTGAGTAAAAAGGCGGCAGCCCCTTCCCCCGCAACGACCCCCTCCTTATACCAGCCTTCAGCACATTCGAACCGGTAGTGATGATCGGATATTTCATCTACCCCGCCGACCAGCCAGCTACTGCCGGGATGTTCCCTTACCAGCATGGCCGCGTCGAGCAGCGCGCTTTCGAACGACAGTCCCCGGCTTACATAGGTGATATTGTATCCTCTGTTGTGATGGAGCAGGCCTAGCTGAGAGGCAATGGCATTGGCGGTGCTTTGTACGAAGGTTCCGGGCGTCAATATGCCTTCGTCGTACCCGATGATCTGATTGAGGAAGCGAACGCTGTCTTCCATCCCGCCATAACCCGTACCGATCAGTATCCCGTCGGGGGAGTACTTTAGTAAAGGAAGCGCGGCGCCGATACCCATTCTGACCGATTTGCTCATCCTCCGCAGCATGTTCCCCGGGATCCCTTCATAACCGGGCTCGGCAGCCATTAACTTGTTATCCACCGGACCCGCCGGCTGATCGAGCTCTTTTTGCGGATAGATACAAGACGTGTGATGAATATAGAGCATGGCTAGTTGACGTTGGAAAAAATGAGCGAGGTACAATTGCCGCCGAACCCAAACGAATTGGACATCACATGGCGGACGGCGTGCTGCCGGAAAACCTGCACCGGCCGAATCCCCATGTCCTCGATAGGTTCGGCAAAATTCAGGCTGGCATACAGTTCCTGATGCCGGATGGAAAGGATGCTGTAGACGGCCTCTATCGCGCCAGCCGCGCCCAGGGTATGACCGGTATAGGATTTGGTGGAAGCGAAGGGGGGCAGCTCGCCGAAGACCCTGAGCATCGCCCTGCCTTCCGCCTCATCGTTGTTCTCTGTAGCGGTCCCGTGCGTGTTGATGAAATCGATGTCTGCCGGCTTCAGCCCGGCGGATTGCAGCGCCCCCTGCATCGCCAGAAAGGGGCCATCCCCGGTAAGGGATAAGGCCGACGGATGAAAGGCGTCGTTCGTATTACAATAGCCGGTCAGCTCGGCATAAATGGGTTTGCCGCCCGCGCGCCCGGCCGCCCGCCCGCCCGCGGTCTCTTTCCCGCCCGCGCGCCCGCCCGCGGCCTCTTTCCCGGCCAGTACCTCTTCTCCTTCCAGGACCAGAAAGGCAGCCCCTTCGCCGAGATTCAGCCCCGAACGGTCCCGGTCAAACGGACGACAGGGCTTGGGCGACAGGATCTGCAAGGCATGGAAGCCATTGATCGTGAACTTGGCCAGGCTGTCGGCGCCGCCTGCGATGACCGTTGTGGCCAGCCCGTTGCGGATCAACCGCGCCCCGTATTGGATGGCATTGGCAGAGGAGGAGCAGGCGGTATTGATCGTCGTTCCAAGTCCGGTCATTCCATACCGCGATTGTAAAAATAGATGTACCGAAGCGCAATCGTAAGACGAAAGATACGGGCTGTTGTCGCAAGACCGGGTGGTATCACGGTATAGCTCATCCGTAAGGCACATCCCGCCCACGGTGGTAGCGCCCACCAGTGCGACCCGTGGATCGCGGAGGCTAACGTCTGACAGCCCGGCATCTGCTATGGCATCCGAGAAGGCATGAAGTGCCAGCAGTGTGGTCCGCGTGATACCCGGATGGTCAATCCGGAATTGTTCCCGCCATTCATCGGTCGAAGTGCCGATAGACCCGCAAGGGAGGACGCCGGCATAGCGGGAGGAAAGGGTAGCGGCGAAGCTGATGCCGCTCCTGCCGGCGGCGAGTGCGGAGCGGTTCTCCATCAGGGTAGATCCGACGGCGCTGATGATGCCTATCCCTGTGACGAAAACCCTGCTCACGGCGGCTGAATTTATTTGGTTCTGTGTTTTTCGATATAGTCAACCATGCTGTTGACATCGACCAGCACCTTACGGCCTTCTTTCAGGTCTTTGATAACGATCCCATATTCCCGGTTTAGGAGAACGATCAACTCGAGCGAGTCGATAGAGTCCAGGCCGAGGCCTTCATCGCCAAAGAGCGGCTTGTCATCCTGGATACTTTCGGGGGTCGTATCGGTCAGGTTCAGGAATTCTATGATCTGGCGCTTCAGCTGTTGTTTTAATTCGGTTGTTTCCATGATAAATTCGGCGCGGGGGAAGCCCGCATTTCGTTCAAATCAGGTTTTTTCTTTTCAGACCCCAAAACGCAATGCCCTGCAGCCCCGCGATTATGAGAACTAAAGATAGCACATTTGCCCAAACATCTTTCAGTTTGCCCCCTTCGAGGAAGAGGCGATAGTAGGCGTCGAGACACCAATGCAGCGGTGAGAAATTCATGACGGCCCGGAACGGTCCCGTCATTATGAAATCCGGTATCATCAATCCGCCGATAGCCGCCAGGATCACGATCGAGATGACGCCAAATCCGTTAGCCTGTTCTTCGGTCTCCGCGAAAACCCCGACACATATGGCGTAGCTGACCGCGCACCACCCGCAAAGGAGCGAGATGAGGACAAGACCCGACCAGTCATCGGGCAGCTCCAAACGCGGCAGCCCGACGTACGGAAATACCCAAACCCCGATCGCAAAGATCAGGACGGTTTGGATCG
>DATMLR010000025.1:0-3815 GCA_035570015.1 Puia sp. | reverse complement strand
GTTTGGCGATGGCTCCATAGGAGGTGACGCGGCCGCGCGGGATCTGGCGGACCACTTCAAAGATCATGTCGACCTGGGAGGTTTCCCGTTTCCCGGAGGGGCTTACGGCGATGAGACGTTCTTTTTTTACCGATGGCTGCTTTTTTGGTCCGGCCATAGTCGAGACGATTTGTTCGGTGAAGGTAAAATTTTCCTACATTAGATCGGGAGGAATCGGGTGAAGACAACCGAATGATTGCTCATGAGAGAATTGGTTATCGCTGGAAGGTGGGTCCTGTGGGCCGACTACTCTGTTTTGAGGGTTTTGGCCGGGTTTTCCAGGCCGGCGCGGATGGATTTATAACAGACGGTCAGCAGTGCGATCAGGATGGCGATGGCGCCGGAGGCCGCAAACATCCACCATTCGATGCTGGTGCGATAGGCAAAGTCCTGCATCCAACGGCCAATGGCGTACCAGGCGAGGGGCACGGCGATGATGGTGGCGATGATCACGAGGCCGATCAGGTCTTTGGACAGGAGCAGAACGATATCCGATAGGCCGGCTCCCAACACTTTGCGAATCCCTATTTCTTTCACGCGTTGTTCAGCGGTAAAGGTAATCAGCCCAAACAGGCCAAGGCAGGCGATAGTTATCGCCAGCAGTGTGAAGCAGAACAAGAGCGTGCCTTGTTTTTGTTCCGTCTGGTATTGGCGGGCAAAGTTTTGATCGAGAAAGTGATAGTCCACTTTGTTTTCGGGGTCAAAATGGGCGTACACCTGTTGCAGGTAATTGAGGGCTGCCGGGATATTGCCTTTTCCCAGGCGTACATACAAATTATCCTTGTCGTTGTCGGTTTTGGGAAGGGTCAGGACCATCGGTGAAATCTTATGTTGCAAGGAATAGGTATTGAAATCCCTGACTACACCGATGATCGTTGCGTAGCTGATGACGCCATTGTTGACGGCCATGCGGATGCGGCGGCCGACCGCTTCTTTCCAGCCCATTTCATCGACGAGCGTTTGGTTGACGATGATGGATCCGGTGGCGCTGTCGGCTCTTTCGCGGCTAAAATTCCGGCCTGCGGCTATTTGGATCTTCATAGCAGGAATAAAGTTCTGATCAATGATCAGGGCTTCGACCATCCGGGTATCGGGCGCCAGCTTGCCGTCGGGGCCGATATTGAAGTTCTGATAGCCGATATCGTTATTGCCGATGGGGTTTCCGGCAGCGGCGACGCTTTCGATGAGCGGGCTTTGGAGTAACTGCTGCCTAAGGGCTTCGATCTGCTTCCGAACGGGCTTGCTATGCAGATGAAAAGTGAGCATCTGCGATTTGGAAAAGCCCAGGTCCTTGTTGGTTACATAGTTGATCTGGCGGTAGATCGCCCAGGAACCCATGATCATGACGATGGTGATGGTGAACTGGAACACGACAAGGGATTTACGGAATAAGATCGTGGAGGATTGGCTTCCCAGCTGACCTTTCATTGCGGGGATGGTGCGGAATCGGGCCAGGACCAGGGCCGGATAGGCGCCGCTTAAAAGACCGGTGACGACGGCGAAGGCGGTGAAAAGCAGGAGCGATACCGGCGTCCCGAATTGCCAGACCGAGAGTGTTTTTCCAGAGAGGTTATTAAAATAAGGAAGGAGTATTCTTACGAGCAGCAGGCCAGCCACCGTAGCAAGTGAGGCAAGCAAAAGAGATTCAGAAAAGAAGAGCGCCATCAGCTGCTTTTTATCCGATCCGATCACTTTCCGGATGCCGATCTCTTTTATTCTTACGGATGCGCGGGCGGTCGTGAGGTTCACGTAATTGATCATGGCGATAAGCAGCACGAGGAGGGCGATAATGGTAAAGACATAGATGTACACGATATTGCCGTTGCTGCCCATTTCAAAATCCAGGTGAGAATGCAGGTGAATATCGGTTAGCCGCTGGAGCTCCATGCGGTATTTGGCATCCGTCGGACCGTTTTTCAGATGCCTGTTGAAAAAGTCTGCCGAATGCGCCTCCATCTTTTTGTAGTCTTCCGCATGTTGGAGCAATACAAAGGTGTAGATGCGGTCGTCGTACCAGGGCCCGTTGAAGTTGCTGTCGAAGGATCGAAGCGCGCTGAACCGGAAAGTGGAGTTCTCGGGGATGTCGTCGATCACAGCGGTGATATTGTCGATCTCGCCACCTTCGAACTGGATCGTCTGACCCTGGGCTGCTGCGGGGGAGCCGAATATCTTTTCGGCGAGGTTTCGGGTCAGGACGATGGATTGTGGTCTGCTTAAGGCCGTCGCCGGATCGCCGGAAATAAAACGATAGGTAAAAAGGTTGAAGATCGCATTATCTGTAACGGCGATATCCCCGACGATAAGATTTTTGCCGTCATTGATGATCTTGCCACCGCCTTCCTGGTCGATCCGGGCGAAGTCCTCTACTTCCGGGTAATCGGCTTTTAGTGCGGGGCCGCAGGGGACAGGGGTGATGGCAAGATTATAGTCGGTGTTCCCAAATTTGCCGTGTTGGGCGACCCTGAAGACGCGGTCCGCCTTTATGTTAGAGCGATCATAGCTCCATTCATCGGTAACATAGAGCGCGATCATCCAGAACGTAGCGACGCCGATGGCCAGGCCGCCTATATTGATAAAAGAATATAAGCGGTGTTTGTTGATATTGCGCCAGGCTATTCTAAAGTAGTTGATTAGCATAAAGACCTTTTGATGTCGAAGGACTGTTTGATGTCGAAGGACTGTGCATATGGATTGTAAAAGCTATGCCACAAATTAAGTATATAATAATCAACCCATTAAATAAAAGCGGCGCCGCGGGGTGTCCGGTTTCGGACAGTGGGTGTGCGATAAGGGGGTATTCTTTGTTCATTCCTCGCGGAGGCTGTCCACGGGATTGGCCAGTGCGGATCGGATGGTCTGAACGGCAATGGTTGCGAGGGCGGCGGCGATGATAATGACTGCCGCCAGCAGGAGAACGAATACGTTGATGGATGTCCGGTAGGCAAATGTCTGCAGCCATCGGTGCATGAGCAGGGTGGCCAGCGGGATAGCAATACAAAAGGCCAGGACGATAGGATGCAGGAAATCCCCGGTGAGCAGGGTCAGAATTCGCCGGAGGCCGGCACCTAAAACTTTCAGGATCGCAATCTCCTTTGCCCGCTGGCGTGTGAGGAAGAGCGCCAGGCCGAAAAGTCCCATGCAGCTGATGAATATCGCTGTCAGTGTAGCCACTTGCAACAAATGCTCCGTCTTTTGTTCGCTCGAATAAATATCGGCGATCTCTTCGTCCAGGAACCAGTAATCGAAGTCGAGATTGGGATAGACACTCTTCCAGGCCTTCGCAAGCTGACTGATCGTACCGGAGATATTGCCGGGCTTCACCCGAATGGCGTAGGTTTTCTCCCAGTCCGGAATGTGGGCTATGAACAAGGGCAAGATGGCCTTTCGATAGGACTGCTGGTGAAAGTCGGCCACGACGCCCGCGATGGGATAAGGTTTTCCGCGCCAGTATACCATTTTGCCGGGGGCCTGATCGGGGCGGCTGAAGCCAAGTTGTGAGCAAGCGGTCTCATTGATCAGGAATTCATGCAGGCTGTCACTGTGCAGGAGGTTTCTGCCGGCCACCAACCGGATATTATAGAAGGGCAGAAATTCTTCATTAGCGGCATCTTGCAGCATCGGCAGGCGAATGATCGTCTTATGCTTAACCACCAACGTGTCCCCATACGTATTTAACATACCTATGGGCTCTATGCCCTGAAGGATGACGGCATCCACGCCCGGAACGCGACTCAGTTCCGTCTTCAGGAAATTGATCCTGCTCACGCTGTCCCGCT
>DATMLR010000024.1:0-4710 GCA_035570015.1 Puia sp. | reverse complement strand
ACCGGGTTCAACTGGTATATTTTCGGCGGGGTTGCTGCCATGACGTACAGTACGTTGTACAAGGCATCGCCGAGTTATTACGCAGGGTTTGACCAGGTGATCAACCAATACCCGTCGGAGAGTTATAGCAACAAGAAGCAGATCCGCAGCGCGTTGAAGGGTGTGCTGACCGGAAGCTGGAATACGATCGCCGAACGGCCAAGTACCAGCAAAACGCTGGGTGGTGCGCCGCTTGACATCGTCGGTGTTGTTGGGATCGGTGCGCAGTTCAAGCTGAATGAGCGGTGGAACATCCAGGTCGAGGATAAGGTGACCTTAACAACGACGAGACTGCTCGCCGGTCAGCAGTGGCAGAATAACTTTGAGCAGGGAGCAACGCAGGCAGTTGCGCAGGTAGGGTCTGCCGGCCGGTATAATTACGCTTCGGTCGGGATCAACTACAATATTTTCGCCAAGCATGCGGTTGAGCCGCTGTGGTGGCTGAACCCGCTGGATTATGCCTACAACGAGCTCAACGCCCCCCGGCATATGAAGATGCCGAAGCCGGTGCTTGATGACGCGGATGGTGACGGCGTGACCGACCAATTTGACCTGGAGCCGAACACCCCTAAAGGTTGCCCGGTCGATACGCATGGCGTGAGCCTGGATACGGATGGTGATGGTGTACCGGATTGCAGGGATAAGGAAAAAATTACGCCGACGATCTGCCAGCCGGTGGATGCCGACGGGGTTGGAAAGTGCCCGGATCCGCAATGCTGTAAGGATCTGAGGGATTCGCTGGCCAATATGGAGCCGAAGAAAAATTGCAGTATCGGCAATCTGCCCAGCATTACGTTTAAGGGTCATGGGGTTACGCTCAGCAAGGACAATATGGCGTTGCTGGCTACTGCCGCCGTGCAGATACGCAACAACCCGAGCTGCAAAGTCGCCGTTATCGGTTATGGCGAATCCAGCAAGGCCGCACAGCAGCTGAGCTGGGACCGGGTAAATGCGGTTATCAACTACCTGGTTGAGAAAGAGGCGATTAGCTCGGATCGCTTTATCTTCCGCTATGGTCAATCCGGCGGCGATGAGGCTACGGTCGATCTGCGGGATGCTACGGGTGAGGAAGGGCCGAATACGGTTCCGGCGCCGCATCCGAACCTCCGGAGAAGATAAGAGAGGGAATACAAGATAAATCGCTCTGAATGAATGGAATAGCGCGGACCGGAAGGTCCGCGCTATTTTTTGGGTGGATTTTAACGAGTGGTTTTTGGGTTGGCCTGGAATTACCCGCATTTTTGCGGATTAGAGACAACTGATTTGCTTAAAATACTTTAACTTTGCCTGCTTTTATGCGTCTGTTTACCATTGCATTTTTAGGAATATTTCTGTTTACGGCCTGTTCACGCTTTTCTAAGGTGATGAAGAGCAATGATTATGACTATAAGCTCAGGGCGGCAGATAAATATTATGAGGAGAAGGATTATAATCATGCTCAGCAGTTGTTCGAGGAATTGTTCCGGGTCTTTAAGGGCAGCGAGCATTTCGAGGACATCTACTTCAAATTCGCATATTGTGCTTATTATCTAAAGGATTATCCGAACGCAGAGAACCTTTTCAAGGGGTTCGTAGAGGTATTCCCGAATAGCAATAAAGCGGAGGAGATGGATTATATGAGGGCATATACCTTCTATATGCAGTCGCCGAAGGTTGAACTGGATCAAACGAATACGACGAAGACGATCGGCTTTATGCAGGCCTTCATCAACACCCATCCGGGCTCCGAAAAAAATAAGGAAGCGCAGGACATTATTGATAAGTGCCGGACGAAGCTGGAATTGAAGGATTTCATGAGCGCGCAGCTGTATTTTGACCTCGGATACTTCAAGGCGTGAGGGGTGGCTTGCAACAGTCTGATGACCAGTTATCCAGATTCTGATAAAGGAGATCAATATAAATTGTTGATAATCAAATCTGATTTTCGGTATGCCGAGTTGAGCATCTTTGAAAGGCAGCAAGACCGGTTCGAGACAGTGGTAACACAATGTAATGAGTTCATGGATCGTTTTCCTGACAGTAAATTAAAGTCCAGTGTACAGGAGTACCTCACTTCGGCGCAGAATAATCTAAAAAATTTAAAAAATGAGCAGACTAAGAAGGCAAGTTAATGCGAATACCGCGAATGTGGTGGAGACGAAGAATTTGACCGATATAAAGGCCAAGACGGGCAATTTGTATGAGTCTATCGCGATCATCGCCAAGAGGGCAAATCAGATCAATATTTCCCTAAAGGAGGAGCTGCACAACAAGCTGGAGGAGTTTGCCAGCCATACCGATAGTCTGGAAGAGATCCATGAGAACAAAGAACAGATCGAGATCTCCAAGGCCTATGAGCGGATGCCGAATCCCGCGCTGCTGGCCACCCAGGAATTCATGGACGACAAGATCTATTACCGGCGGAACGAGGATGATCTGTTCAAATGAGAACGGGTGCAGAATAGAAACTAATTGTACGGCAGGGCGGCTGATGGGCACCCTGCCGTTCGGGTTTTAGAGGGGTATAACTTCTTTACGATATGTCATCATTCCAAGGAAAGAAGATCCTTTTAGGCGTTACCGGCAGCATTGCGGCGTATAAGTCGCTCGTGCTGATAAGACTGCTCGTCAGAGAAGGTGCGGTAGTCAGGGTCATCCAGACGCCCGCATCGAAGGACTTCGTCACTTCGTTGTCCCTATCGACTTTGTCCAGGAACCCGGTCTTAACGGACCTGGCGGATGGGGGGAACTGGGCGAATCATGTGGAACTGGGGCGGTGGGCTGATGTGCTTATTGTTGCGCCGCTAAGCTGCAATACGCTGGCAAAAATGGCGCATGGAATTTGTGATAATTTATTGCTGGCCACCTATCTGTCGGCTGTTTGTCCGGTGGCGGCGGCTCCGGCGATGGATGAAGACATGTGGAAGCATCCTGCTACGCGCGCAAATCTGGAACGGGTTCGGTCATTCGGCAATCATATTATTCCGGTCGGCAATGGGGAACTGGCAAGCGGGTTATACGGGGACGGGCGAATGGCGGAGCCGGAGGAAATAATGGCATGTATCGCAGGTCTGGTGGGTGCGGGAGGGACGGACCTGGTGGGGAAACGCGCGCTGGTGACGGCGGGGCCTACGTATGAGGCGATCGATCCGGTCCGGTTTATCGGGAACCATTCTTCCGGTAAAATGGGTGTCGCGCTCGCGGCGGAATTGGCGGCCCGGGGGGCGCAGGTCGACCTGATCCTTGGCCCTTCCCCGATTGAGGTAGTTAGGCCGGGCATAGCAGTACACCGCGTGGTATCGGCTGAAGAAATGTACAAGGTTAGTCTGGAGCATTGGAAGGGTGCGGATATCGGGATCCTTTCGGCGGCGGTGGCCGATTACCGGCCGATTGAGGCGGCAAAGGAAAAGATCAAAAAAACAGGGGAGAAACTGACCCTTGAGCTGACGAGGACACCCGATATTCTGAAAACGCTTGGGGGTAGCAAAAGGAAAGGCCAGGTACTGGTGGGATTTGCACTGGAAGGCAACGATGAGCGGGCGCATGCGCTTGGCAAGCTGCAGGCGAAGAATGCCGATCTGATCGTCCTGAATTCATTGAATGATGCGGGGGCCACTTTCGGCTTTGACACCAATAAGATCACGCTTTTCGGGCGGGATGGGCTGGAACTGGGCTATGAGCGGAAACCAAAACAACAAGTAGCAAAAGATATCGTTGATCAGGTAGTAAAATTGTTGTATGCGTAAAGAAATTGTATTATCCGCTATTTTCCTGACCGGGCTGGTGACCCGGATATGGGCACAGGATATCAACGCGAACGTGACGGTAATTGCCACGCGGGTCCCTTCTACCGTAGACCATAAGATATTTACGACCCTTCAAAATGCACTCCATGATTTTATCAACGGGCGAAACTGGTCCAACGAGACGTTCCAGGCCAGTGAAAAGATCCGATGTAATTTCCTGATCAATATCGCTTCGGCCGGGGATAACAATTCCTACTCGGCAACGCTGATGGTGCAGGCGGGGCGACCGATCTTTAATTCCGGGTACACGAGCCCGATCATCAATTTCCAGGATCAGTCATTTGCGTTCCGGTATACGGAGTATCAGCCGCTGGATTTCAGTGATAACCGGGTACAGGGAACAGAGCCGTTAACAGCGAATCTTACGGCGCAGATCGCTTATTATATCTATATGATCCTGGGGTTGGAGTTTGATTCCTATTCGGTCCGGGGGGGCGATCCCTATTTTCAAAAGGCGCTAAATATTGTGAACAATGCGCCGGACAGCAGGGAGATTACCGGTTGGAAACTTTTTGACGGGATCTACAACCGATATTGGCTTGTAGAGAATTTGACGAATAGTAAGTATACGCTTTTCCATGATGCCTTTTACGCGTATTACCGGACGGGAATGGATCAGCTGTATGACAAACCGGCGGAAGGGCGGGCCGGCGTCCTGAATGCGTTGAACATGCTGAATACGGTTAACCAGGAGAATCCCCGCCTGATGATCACGCAGTTCTTTTTCGAGGGAGGAAAAGCGAACGAGGTCTCGAAGGTGTTTGTCCAGTCGGATGCGGATCAGATGGCGCGGGCCCTTGATCTGCTGACGCATTTGGATATCTCGAATGTCAATACGTATAAAGCGGATCTGCAATGAGCGGAAGAATGGTTGGATTGATGCTGC
>DATMLR010000023.1:0-2565 GCA_035570015.1 Puia sp. | reverse complement strand
CTTCAACGATCCCATCTCCAAATCCGCTGCGAGTGTCTTTCTGTCCGGTGACTTGAATGTCTTTTAGCATTAATTCTGTATTTTTTGGCGGTACAAAATAAGGAAGTTTAATCGAAATTGGGCGCGGCCGTTCTAGTTGAGCTTGGAAAACTTTCCGTTATAGAATTTCTCGTCCGCCTTTAGCTTCTGCTCCCACTTCCAGGCCGTAGCCATCATCTCTTCCAGGCTGTATTCGATCTTCCAACCGAGCTGCCTCCGGGCAAGATCATTGTTGGCATAGATGGCGATCACGTCGCCGGGCCGGCGCGGGCCGATCACGTAATTCAATTTGACGCCGCTTACTTTTTCGAAAGCGCGGATCGCTTCCAGCACGGTGACGCCATTGCCGGTACCCAGGTTATAGACTTCGGCGTTCTTCACGATCTTTCCATCCAGCATATATTTCATGGCAAGCGTATGCGCATGCGCAATATCACAGACATGGATGAAGTCGCGGATACAGGAGCCGTCGCGGGTCGGGTAATCGTCGCCATATACGGTCATTTGCGGGAGCTTGCCGATGGCCGTCTGGGTGATCGCAGGCACGAGGTTGGCGGGCCGGCCGACCGGCATTTCGCCGATCAGGATACTGGGGTGCGCTCCGACCGGGTTGAAATAGCGCAGCAGGATGGACTTGGTGCGCGTGGTCGCTTTGGAGAATTCGTTGATGATCTGCTCACCCATCTGTTTGGTATACCCGTAAGGAGACTCTGCCGGTTTTGGCGGGGTCAGTTCGGTTACCGGGATCACATCGGGGTTACCATAAACGGTACAGGAGGAGGAGAAAACAAAATAGGGGATCTCGAATTCCTGAACACATTTCAGGAGGTTGATCAGCGAAAGCAGGTTGTTCTCGAAATACATCAGCGGATGTTCGACGGATTCGCCAACCGCCTTATAGGCGGCAAAATGGATGATCCCCGCGATGTTCTCATTCTCCTGGAAGATGGCGAAGGTATCGTCATAGTTGCACAGATCGACCTTGTAGTTCTTGATCTTTTTGCCGGTGATCTTCTCGACGCCTTCCAGTATCCGGGGGGAAGACCGGACATTGTTATCGACGCATATGACTTCAAAGCCGTTGGCCACCAGGTCTACTATAGTGTGTGAGCCGATGTAGCCGCATCCGCCGGTGACAAGGATCTTTTGCATAGTTATTTTTTATCCTGTTGAATAAGATTGATCAGATATTGACCGTACCCGCTTTTCAGTAAAGGCTGCGCGACCTTCTCCAGCTGCACGGCGTCAATAAAACCTTTCCGCCACGCGATCTCCTCAATACACGCGATCTTGATACCCTGGCGCTGCTCAATGACCTGAACAAACTGAGTGGCCTGCATCAGGGAATCGAAGGTCCCGGTATCCAGCCAGGCCGTACCCCTGTCCAGGATCGATACTTTCAGCTTGCCCTGCCGCAGATATTCCCTGTTGACATCGGTGATCTCATATTCGCCTCTCGGCGAGGGCTTGAGTGATTTTGCGATCCCTACCACATTATTGTCATAGAAATACAATCCCGGAACAGCAAAATTGCTTTTGGGTTTCGCCGGCTTCTCCTCGATGGAGATCGCTTTGTTGTCGGCGTCGAATTCCACCACCCCATACCGCTCGGGGTCGCTTACCCGATAAGCATAAACGATGCCGCCCTCCGGCCGGGTATTCCTTTCCAGCTGTTTGCCCAGGCCCGCGCCGTAGAAGATGTTGTCACCCAATACCAACGCCACATTGTCTTTCCCGATAAAGGATTCTCCGATAACGAAGGCCTGAGCCAGCCCGTTTGGCAGGGGTTGTTCCGCATAGGTAAAGGACAGACCCAGTCCGGCGCCGTCGCCAAACAGTTTTTTGAACAGTGGAAGGTCGTGCGGGGTGGAGATGATCAGGATCTCCCGGATGCCCGCCATCATCAGGGTGGATAAGGGGTAATAGATCATCGGCTTGTCGTAAACCGGCATGATCTGCTTGCTGATGGCATACGTGATCGGATGCAGCCGCGTGCCTGATCCACCTGCAAGAATAATTCCTTTCATTAATTGGTCCTTTTTTGGGCTCCGCCCGGTTACGTCCACAAGTTAATAATAAAATACACCACTGCTGCCAGCAAGGCACTGACGGGGATGGTTAATATCCAGGCCCATAGCAGGTTGATCGTCACACCCCATCTGACGGCGGAAAGTCGTTTGGTGGCGCCGACCCCGATGATCGACCCCGTAATGGTATGCGTCGTACTGACGGGTATGCCCAGTTTTTCGGTCAGGAACAAGGTCAATGCGCCGGCTGTTTCGGCGCTTACCCCTTCCAGCGGCGTCACTTTGGTGATCCGGGTGCCCATTGTCTTAACGATCTTCCAGCCGCCGCTCAGCGTGCCGAGGGCGATCGCGGTGAAACTTGCCAGCGGCACCCACATGTTTGCGTCGATGAATTGCGTGAAGCTCATCTCCTGCCCGTTCGACCGGCTGTACCAGATCATGGCCGCCCCGATGATCCCCATGACCTTTTGAGCGTCGTTACCCCCATGGCCCAGGCTCA
>DATMLR010000022.1:0-5890 GCA_035570015.1 Puia sp. | reverse complement strand
ACTCCATGAACGCGGCATAACTCCCCTTCTCCAACCCTACCCCGTCATTCACTCCGGCATTGTTCACCAGCCCATCGATCCTCCCGCATCGACCCATCACTGTAGCAACTGCAGCGGCGCACTGCTCCGGCACCGTCAGCTCCGCTTCCACCTGGAAAGCCTTGCCGCCCGCCGCCTCCACCGCCCCAACTGCCGCCAGATTGTCTGCGACATTTCGCCCGATGATAAAAGGGACGGCCCCCTCCTTCGCCAGCACCCGCACAATCCCTTCCCCAATCCCCTTGGCCCCGCCCGACACGATGATCACCTTATCTTGCAATTTCAAGTCCATACGCATGAATTGAATTTATACGCATAAATCAACAAGAGCGCTCCACACACACCACCCCTTCTTCCGCAAAATCCGGGCACCGGCACGCCCTACAAACCATAGAACTCCTTCGCATTCCCGCCAAAAAGCGCCGCCCGCTCATCAGGCGCAAACCCCGCAAAGTAATCTTCGACGATCGAAACCACCTGCGCATACTCCGCCGCCACCAGACAAACCGGCCAGTCAGACCCAAACACGATCCGTCCGGACCCAAAAGCCTCCACCACCGTATCCAGATACGGCTTGAAATGCTCCGGCTTCCAGTGTTTCCAATCCGCCTCCGTCACCATCCCCGAGATCTTGCACGACACATTCGGATACGCCGCCACCGCCCGGATCGCATCCTTCCACTCCTCCGTAATAAACCGGTCCTTAATATAAGGTTTGGCGATATGGTCGATGATGAATGGCTGATCCGGGAACGACGCCACAAAATCCCGCGTATACCCCAGCTGATCCGGAAAGATCAGGATGTCGAATGTATACCCGAATTTGCGAAGCGACCCGATCCCCCGCTTAAAAGCAGGCTTTAACATCAACGCCCTGTCCCGCTCACCCTGCAGAATGTGCCGGAATCCCTTCAACTTCGGAAAGGCCCGATGCCATTCCAGCCGCTCCTCCACCGCCGGGCTCTGCAGGTCGATCCAGCCCACTACCCCCCGAATAAAATCAAACCTCGCCGCCAACTCCAGTAGCTCCGCATTCTCGTCCTCCGTCTGATTTACCTGCACCGTCACACAGCCATCCATCCCCGCCGCTTGCAGCAGCGGCAGCAGATCGACCGGGGAGTAGTCCCGCCGGATGACCCACATCGCATCATTGATCCAGCTATGGATGACCGGATCATACTTCCAGAAATGCTGATGCGCGTCGATCCTAAGAGTTGCCATACGCTTTTAAATTTTGCCGCGCGACCCCCAGGTAGTCAATCCCCAGCTCAACCACATCCCCCGGCTTCAGATAAACATTGGGCTTCATCCCCAATCCCACCCCAGCCGGCGTGCCGGTGGAGATCACATCCCCCGGCAGCAGGGTCATGAACTGACTGATATAGGAGATCAGATACGGTATATTGAAGATCAGATTTGCCGTTGTCCCGTCCTGCATCAGGCGGCCATTCACCGTCAGCCATAACCGCAGTTGATGAATGTCCCCCATGTCCTCCGGCGTTACCAGCCACGGGCCAAGCGGCGCAAACGTGTCACAGCCCTTGCCCTTATCCCAGGTCCCGCTCCGCTCGATCTGGAACTCCCGCTCCGAGACATCATTGTGCAAACAATACCCCGCCACATACCCCGGCGCTTCCGCCTCCGAAATATAGCTTGCCCGCCTCCCCATCACTACCGCCAGCTCGACTTCCCAATCCGTCTTCACCGAATGGCGCGGAATGACAATATCATCATTCGGACCGCACAAGGCAGTGGTCGATTTCAAAAAGATAACTGGTTCCGGAGGCGGCGTCGCCCCGGTCTCGCGCGCATGATCGACGTAATTAAGTCCGATACAAACGATCTTCGAAGGCCGCGCCACCGGCGACCCCAGCCGAACCCCCTCGGGCAACCGCTTTAACGCGGCCCGGTTCGCCCCGACGAATGCAGCCAGCCGCTCCAGCCCCCCCGATTCAAAGAAATCTTCATTGTAATCCTCCCCGAATCCCGTTACGTCATAATAGCCACCCTCCAGCACAATCCCCGGCTTCTCCCTGTTAAGCACTCCATACCTGATTAATTTCATATCGAAATCTGTAATTAATTGTTCAACTTGGTAAAACCGCCGTCAATGGGGTAATCACATCCGGTAATAAAAGACGCTTCATCGCTCACCAGGTATAGCACCAGCCCCGCAATCTCCTCCGGCTTGGCCATCCGCCCGATCGGCTGCGTCTTCGACAGCTTCTCAAACATCTCCTGCTCCCGCCCCGGATAGTTCTTCTGCAGGAACCCATCCACGAACGGCGTGTGCACGCGCGCCGGCGAGATACAATTGCACCGGATCTTGTCCTTCAGATAATCCTTCGCCACCGATAGCGTCATGGAATACACAGCGCCCTTCGTCATCGAATAGGCAAACCGCTCCGGTATCCCTACCGTCGCCGCGATCGAACACATATTGAGGATAACGCCCCCGCCCGCCTTCTTCAGCAGAGGGATCGCCGCATGAAGACAATTGTAAACCCCCTTCACATTGACATGATATAACCGGTCAAAATCAGCCTCCGACGTGGTCTCCGCTGTCCCGATATGCGAAACCCCGGCGCTGTTCACCAGGATATCCAGTCGCGGCAAACCCGCAAACAAGCTGCCGACCTCCAGTTGGTTCGACACATCCGCCTGTCCCGCCGCCGCCTTTCCGCCCTCCGCCTCTATCTCTTCTGCGACCGCATGTGCGTGATCTAAGTTGATATCCAGGATCGTAACCCGCGCGCCCTGCCTGGCCAGCAATAACGCCACTGCCCTTCCAATCCCGCTGCCCGCGCCGGTCACCACAACCTCCTTGCCAGTTAATCCAAACATATTCAAAGTTTATTTCAAATCGAAAATCCGCTCCATCAACCTCCACTTCTCACCCGGCTTTCCCCCCGGTATCGCCGCCTGGTATTTCCACATCAGTTCCTCCCACCGCTGCACCGCCGGATTGGCCGCATCCATCGCGGCCTTCCGCTCGAAGCTGAACTCCGGCGTGACCTCCATGATCATAAACAACCGGTCCTCCAGCCGGTAGATCTCCATCCGCTCGATCCCGCTCTCCACGATACTCTGCCGGATCTCCGGCCAGACGTCCCGATGCCAAGCGGCATATTCCGCGATCAGCGCGGCATCCGGTTGCAAGTCTAAAGCTAAACAATATCTCATGCGATCGCGGGTTGCGGTTGTTTGATCTTGTGACCTTTGAGACCGAAATATAGGATGAAGGCAAAACAGATCAAGGGCATAACATACGCGATCTGGATGCTTCCCGTTTTGTCTGAGATAAGCCCCATCAACAGAGGAGTGAAGGCGCCACCGATAATTGCCATGACGAGGAAGGAAGACGCCAGTTTGGTCTCCTCGCCGAGGTCTTTGATCCCGAGCGCAAAGATCGTCGGGAACATAATAGACATAAAGAAAGGTGTCAGCATAAGGGTATAGACCGCGACGCGGCCATGTGTCATCAGCGAAATGAGAACCAGGCAGATGTTGATCACCGCGTACAAACTGAGCAGGCGGGCCGGTTTAACATAGCGCATAATAAAAGTACCCATGAATCGCCCGGCCATAAACCCTACCATGGCGATCGTTTGCAAGGTGCCCGCTTCTTTTTCAGGGATATCAGCGGTATACCGGGCGAAGCGGATAAAGAAACTAAGAATCCCGGCCTGAGCGCCGACATAGAAGAATTCACCGATGGCGGCCCAGCGCACATGCGAGACCCGGAGGATGCTAATAGAGAATTTCGACGCGCTATGCCCACCCTCGGTGGTTTCAGTCACTTCGGGGAGTTTTATAAAGTAGAAGATGATGGCCAAAAGGATGAGGACGACGGCGATTACAAAATAGGGGGGCTTCAGCGAACTCGCCTCCTGCTGGAGATAGGATTGCAGCTGTCCCCGGGCTGACATCGCGTCGAGCTCGGACTGGCTGTGTTCGATACCCGACAGAATCAGGCGCGTGCCGATGAGCGGCGCGACGACCGCCCCAAGGCCGTTGAATGACTGGGCAAAATTCAGCCGCTGTTCCGAAGTCTCGGGGGTGCCGAGGATCGTAGCGTAGGGATTGGCCATCGTTTCGAGAAAGGCCGCACCGCTTGCCGCGATGAAAAGCGCCAGTAGGAAGAGGGTAAAGCTTCGGTCATCGGCCGCGGGCAGGAAAATCAACGCTCCGGCAGCGTAAAGGAGGAGCCCGAAAAGGATGCCTTTCTTATAGCCGAACCGATGGGAAAACAGCCCGGCCGGAATAGCCATGGCGAAGTAGGCGAGATAGACGGCGAGATCGATGAAGGAAGACTGCGTATCAGACAGATGGCAAACCTTCTTTAGCTGTGGGATCAGTATCCCGTTGATGTTGTGAAGAAAGGCCCACATGAAAAAGAGGGTACAAATGAGGATGAACGGCAGTAAGTATTTGTTCTTTGACATCTGCGATAATTCGTATGGTTAAGCAATTACGATCAAAGAAAGGACATTTCCGCCGCCGAAAATTGTCAAAAGTTATCCGACTATTAAGCTATTTTAACAATGATCCAGGCAATTTAGCCCAAAATGATGATAATTATCGCGATTTCCCCCCGCCCCGGGTCCTACCAAGCCTTCCATCCGCGAAATCCAAATATTGCTCCCAGTCATATAAGGTCAGGTCATGCTTCCCGCTGCGGACATGATACCGGATATACGCTCCAACCGGGTGCTCCAGCCCCGGCATCGAGTCCACCCCGACCCCCTTTTCCCCATACAACGCATATACCTGTCCCGCCAGTTTCGCACTCAGGAACTCCCCCTTCGGATCCGACCACTGATCACCCATCGCGCTCGCCACATACAAGGGCCGCGGCGCAATAAGCCCCAACAGCATATACTGATCGAAGGGCATTTCCGCCGGATTCGAACCCCATTGCTTGTAGGCGGGCGCAAACCACCACGGAAAGTAATTATTGATGATCGCTATCGTTTCCCCATAATCCCGCTTGCCCATCGCCGCCCCGCCTTCCCCCGACTCATTACTGATCGCCATCGCAAATCGCCGGTCGTTTGCCGCAGCCCACAGCGCCGTCTTCCCCAGCCGGCTATGCCCGATCACCACGATTCGCGCCGTATCCACCCCCTCCTCCGTCCCCAGATCGTCGGCCATCCGCTCAAGCCCCCAAGCCCACGCCCCTATTGCCCCCCATTCATAGGGTTCGATATGCAGCACTCCCGCCAGCTTTGTCCGAATCCCTGTCTGCCATCCATCCAGCCTGTCCGGCTCGATCTCCTCATACCAGGCTACCGCCACCGCATACCCGCGCCCCACGATCTCCTTCAACGGCCACTGCGTGGAATGCTCCGTACTGTCATTGGGCACAAAACTATACCCCACGAACACCGCCGCCTTCCGCACCTTCTTCGGCAAAAACAATAACATATGCAGCTGCGCCGTCGTATCCCCGGGGAGAAATTCCAACGTGATCTTTTTCTTGATCGCAAGCCCATCCAGCGCCGCTGTATCGACAACATCCGTACGATGAACGACCGGGATCGCCGCCTGCGGCATCCGCCCATACACATTCTTCTCGAACAATCCATATACCTTCGCCCGTCCCGAGCCTTCCCACGCCGCCGCCGTCGTCAACCCAAGCGAAGGCTCGGTATAAGCCGGAATCTTCGACTCATCCTGATTGGCGAAAGGAGGCGTAGCAATCTGATAAATCTCGCTCCCCGCTAAAAGAAAACACCCCAACCCGAAATCCTCTACGTTCGGCTCTTTGTCATAGCCCAGCGGCTGCCCATCGCCGGGTTTATCTGCCGTTCCCTGCACATACCCCAACATCCCCGGCTCAACCTCCATG
>DATMLR010000021.1:0-12616 GCA_035570015.1 Puia sp. | reverse complement strand
TTTCCCTTGCGCTGCGTTTCCGGAAATTATCGAATTCGGCGAAGAGTCGGAGGTACTTATCCTTTTGTTCCTGGAGCTCGTCGCGGAGGCGGTCCAATTCTTCGTCGGCAGCACTCATCTCGCTGAGGTGCGTAGAACCGGCAATATTTTCATCGGTATTCAGGTCTTCTGATGTATCGGGTCCATTATCTTTTCTGTTCTCTGACATAGACATAAAAATTAGCGTAAATATAAGGCAGTCAATATTCTTGCCAACCCTGAAGCTGCGACAAAATGTCCTGATAAATTCTTCTGGCTGGCAGAAAATTAGGTTCAATGCTCGGAGTTTAGAATTAATTTGCGGCATTGATTTTGAACCGGCCGGAAGGCAAAATCGCGTTGGGGTGAACCTAACCAGATGGATATTAACCCTTTACATACAGATCAATTACCGCAGTGGTGGATGCTTACCCTGGAAGGCGACCCGGATGCGTTCCATTCGATCCATGGGGAGCTTTTCCGTGGCTTGTATGATTATGCCTTGAAATTATTGCAGGATGGTCAGCTGGCGGAGGATGCGGTACAGGAGCTTTTTGTGAAGGTTTGGGTAAAGCGGGCGGCGATCGGGCCGTTGAAGAAGGTCAAGCCTTATTTTTTCACCGCACTCCGGCGCCAGGTCCTCAATCAGCTGCGCAACCGGCAATCGCGGGAGTTGCGGCTCGGACTGATGCCGAGGCCGGATATTGAATTCTCGCCGGAGGAGATCGTGGTGCGGGACGAGGAATATTCTACGCTGCAAGCGAGGATTGCCGCGGTGCTGAATGAGCTGCCCAAGCGGCAGAAGGAGGTAATCTATCTGCATTATTTTGAAGAATTGGACTATACGCAGATCGCGGAGGTGATGGGGATCCATTATCAGTCGGTGCTGAACCTTACGCAGAAAGCGCTGCACAAGCTGCGATCGGCTGATCTGCTGACTATTTTACTCGCGCTGTCGGCCCTTTATATTGCAGACAAGGGCTTGCGTTAAAAAAATTTCCACATAAAAAGAGGGTATCTGGTTTCCAACTGTGTGTCTTTAGCAGTAAAAGCGACGCATGGACGAACTTTCTACAAATGGGAATGAGAAGCGCTCTTTGCCTTTTGGCTTTCGACGTAAGCCTTTGGATGAACGGGTAAAAGAAGAGAACTGGAAGGAGGTGGAGGCGGCTATCCGGCAAATGGAGGCTGCGCCGGTGCGGGTGATGAGCCGCAGATGGGTGGTAAAAGCGATGGCGGCTGCCGCCGCGGTAGCTGCGTTGGTCATCGGCATCTGGTGGGTCAGTACCCGGACGGGTCATCCTGAAGAGTTGGCAGTGATCAAGACCGGCTATGGGGAGATCAAGAATATCCTGTTGCCGGACAGCTCGGTGGTGGTCCTCAATGCGAATTCCTCCCTACGGATGTCATCTTCCTGGACGGAGATGAGCGGCCGGCAGGTCTGGCTGGACGGGGAGGCTTATTTCCAGGTGCAGAAGAAGCCTTCGACGGCGACAAAATTCGTCGTACATACGAGGCAAGTGGACATAGAGGTGCTGGGAACGAAGTTCGATGTGAATACCCGGCGTGAGCGGGCCGTTGTCTCGCTGGAGGAGGGGAAAGTTCGGCTGTCCATGAACGGTGTTGTGACTGCCGTGATGGAAAAGAAGGCCGGTCTTGTCATGCGGCCCGGGCAGGTGGCGGAGGTAGACGAAGACCTGCAGACGAAGGTGAATGAGGACAAGGATGTGATGGAGCGGTCGGGCTGGTCGCGGCATGAATTCCATTTCGATCATACGTCATTGGCCGAGATCGCTCATCTGGTGCAGGATACGTACGGATATGAGATGGTATTGGAAGATTCGACCATGCTGGACAAGGAGATCTCCGATGCAGGCGGGGTCCGGGTATCGGATGTGCAGGACCTGGTGAAAGTGCTGATGGTGGCGTCCGGCTATGACATGCAGATAAAGGACAAGAAGATCTATGTAACGAAGCATTGAAAAAACCCTGGTAAAAACGATACGCTTAAAACACGCTATATGAGAAACAGAACCTTGACAGGTAGGTTTTTGCTATTTACCTTATTCTTCCTCGGGTGCAGCAATCTGATGAATGCGCGGTCGCAAAATGCGATGCTGATATCTTACGCGCAGGCCAGTCCGAATTTCTCCGCTCCCGGCGGCCAGAGGGATCAGGCCAAAGCCTTCTCCACTCTGCTGGCCGAGGCCAGAAAAATGTTCGATGTGGATTTCATTTATGAGTCCAAGATACTCCCCACTACGCGGCTGGTGTTCGATATCGACAAATACAAAACGGTAGAGGAGTTCCTCGATGAGTTGTTAAAGCCTTACAACCTGCGGTACAAGAAAGTGCTGCCAAAGGCTTATGTCATTTATTCCAACAGCACGGAGCTAAAGCGGCTGGTCTCAACGATGGACCATTCCGGCGGCGCGACGGCGGCGGAAGCGAACCGGGCAGGTGCGGAAGCGGCTCGGGCAGTTCCTGTCACGGGCCACATCGTAGATTCGAAAGGAGTCCCGTTGGAAGGGGTAAGCATTACGATCAAGGGGACAGGCAAGGGGACCTTGACGGACCAGAATGGGAACTTCAAGCTACAGGTGGACAACGAAAATGCGGTGCTGGTCGTTTCGCTGATTGGTTATCAGACGATCGAGCAATCTGTAAACGGCAAGTCAGAATTCCAGTTTTCGATGGTAACGCAGACTCAATCATTAAATGATGTGGTCGTGGTTGGTTACGGAACGCAGAAGAAGAGCGTCGTAACGGGGGCTATTTCCAGCGTAAAGGCAAGCGATCTGGAGGACCAGCCGGTGTACCGGGTGGAAGATGCGCTTCAGGGGCGAACTTCGGGCGTTACAGTCATTGCCAGTTCGGGACAGCCGGGCGCGGCTCCGACGGTGCGCGTGCGGGGAACGACCTCCATTAATAACAGCGATCCGTTGTATGTCGTAGATGGGGTGCCCCTGGATGACGGCGGGTTCGACTATCTGAATGCTGCCGACATTGAGTCGATAGAAGTGCTGAAAGATGCCGCTTCGGCAGCCATTTACGGCACGCGGGCCGCGGCGGGGGTTATCCTCATAACGACGAAAAAAGGCCGGTCGGGGTCATTGAGGGTCAGCTATAACGGCTATTATGGAAGCCAGGCGCCGGCGAGGAAACTGGCGTTGCTGGATGCCACGCAATATGCGACGTTAAGGAATGAGTCATCGGTTGCGGGGGGTGGCGGCATCCTCTTTCCAGACCCGGCTTCGCTGGGAAAGGGCACAGACTGGCAGGCTCAGATCTTCGATAACAATGCCAGCGAGAACAGCCATGAGTTAAGTCTCAGCGGCGGAACGGAGAAGTCTACTTTCTTTATCTCGCTGGGCTATTTCGATCAGAACGGGATTGTCGCTTCGCCGATCTCCTGGTATAAACGCCTGACGGCGCGGATCAACGGGGATCACAAGCTCAAGTCCTGGCTGCACGTCGGAGAAAATGTCGGTTATTCTTATATCAAAAACCAGGGCCTGGGCAATACGAACAGTGTCTTCGGCGGTCCCCTGAGCTCCGCGATCAATCTGGATCCGATCACACCGGTAGTGATCACCGATCCGAATATCCTGAACAATCCGACCAGCATTTACAATACCGAGCCGGTAGAGCGAAATGCGGCGGGTTTACCTTATGCGATCTCGAACTATGTCGGACAGGAAGAGACGAATCCGTTGGCGTATATTCAAACGCAGAAAGGGAACGGTTATAACTGGTCGCATAATATTGTCAGCAACGGTTATTTGTCGGTCCTGCCGATCAAGGGCCTGGAAGTCAAGACATCGATCGGGGCGAAACTGGCCTTTTACGGGACCACGAGCTTTACGCCGATCTACTATCTTAACGGCTCGACCTCCAATCCGATCACCAATTATTACCAGGAATCCGACCAGGTGTTCCTATACGACTGGGAGAACACGGCGGCTTATACCCGCAGCATCGGGCTGCACAATTTCACGGTGTTGGTCGGGACCAGTGCGTGGAAGGAAAGCAGCTACGGGTTAAACGGAAATTTCCAGTACGAGCCCGTCAATTCGCTGGGTACCGCTTCGCTAAATTATGCCGGCGGTCTGGCCAATGCCGACAAGGTGGCCAACGGCTTCAACAGTGTGGATCACACGCTCAGTTCAGAATTTGCCCGATTGAACTACAGCTATGACGACCGGTATCTTTTGACGGCACAGATCCGGCGGGACGGTTCTTCGAGATTCGGACCGGATAACAAGTACGGTTATTTCCCCGGCGCGTCGGTGGGTTGGGTAGTCACCCGGGAACATTTCTGGCCTGTGAATAATACGGTGAATTTCCTAAAGATCAGGGGCAGCTATGGGGTGACGGGAAGCGAGAATATCCCGGATTTTGCATATGTTTCAACGATCAGCGGCGGCCGGAATTATTCGTTCGGGACCACCTACGAGCAAGGATACAGCCCCAATGCGCCGCCCAATTCCAGCTTGAGATGGGAGCGGACTTCTCAGATGAATGCCGGGTTCGACGCCGTGCTCATCCAGAATTTGTCTGTAGGTTTTGATGTCTACAGCAAGAATACAACGGGAATGCTTTTGCAGGAGCAATTGCCGCTATATGTGGGGGCATCCGGCGAGCCCTACGGGAATATTGCCTCAATGACCAATAAGGGTGTCGAATTGGAATTAGGATACAGCAAGAAGATTGGTCAGGTTAGTCTCGGGATCAAGGGGAACGTATCCTATCTGCACAACGAGGTAACGACTTTGGGAGTGACGCCCTATCTTGTAGGGACGACGCTGGTGGGGAGTGCTTATGAGCTGAACCGGACGGAGCCGGGACATGCAATAGGAGCGTTCTACGGCTTCAAGACGCTGGGCATCTTCCAGACGGAGGAGGAGGTCAACAGCTATGTGAACAAGAGCGGGCAGATGATTCAGCCCAATGCCAAGCCGGGGGACTTCAAGTTTGCCGATCTGAACGGGGATGGGACGATTGACGCGGCGGACAGGACGTTCATTGGTGACCCGACGCCGCATTGGACCTATGGAGCGACGGTCACGGCCGGGTGGAAGGGATTCGATATCGTTGCCTTCGGATTGGGTGTCGGCGGGAACCAGATCTGGCAGGGGCTGCGGCGGCTGGATATCGCGCAAGCCAATTATCAGACCAAGGCGCTGGGCCGCTGGACGGGACCTGGGACGTCGAATAACTTTCCCAGGCTGGTGGGTGGAGACCCGAACGGGAACTTTACCAATCCTTCGGCCTTTTACCTGGAAAGCGGCGCCTTCTTCCGGATCAAAAATTTACAGCTCGGCTATTCGTTGCCGCAAAGCCTGATCAGCCGGTATGGCATCCAGAAGGTGCGGCTCTATATTGCGGGATACAATCTCTATACGTTCACCAAGTATGACGGCTATGACCCTGAGATCGGGGGCGGAGGCGCCACCAGTATCGACCAGGGTATCTATCCGCAGGCAAGGACCTGGCAGGGTGGGGTAAGCGTCACATTCTAACGATTAAAAATCAGCGAATATGAAAAAAATATTTCTCCTATATACCTTTCTTTTTCTGAGCACGCTTATCGGCATGGTCGCGTGCAGCAAAAAGTACCTGGAGCCGAACCCGCAGGGCACGGTCTTGCAGTCGGACTACTATCAGAATCCAACCGAGGCGCTGAATGGTGTGGTGGCGGCCTACAACCCCTTATCCTGGACGACGGTCAGCTCCTATTGTCCAAAGATGGTGATCTTCAATGCAGCGTCAGACGATGCGTATGCGGGCGGTGGAGGTGCGTCGGACAATCCGGGGATACAGGCCCTTAATACCTTCACGATCCAGGCGGCTACGGCCAATGTACCGCCCGATCTCTGGGAGCGGAATTACAACGGGATCTCCCGGTGCAATACGATGCTGGGGGTGCTGCCGACGGTCCCCGGGCTGTCGGCCGATCTGCTGACGCGGTATACGGCCGAGATGCATTTCCTGCGGGCGTACTATTATTTCGATCTTGTCCGGGAATTCGGCAATATCCCGCTGATCACGACGGTGCTCCAGCAGAACCAATGGTTCAACCAGCTGCAGGTCAAGCCGGCGCAGGTATATGTGCAGATCGAGGCGGACCTGGATGCAGCGATCCCAGATCTGCCGGCGTCGATCAATACGGCGACGGATGGCGGCCGGGCCACCAAAGGGGCGGCGCAGGCGTTGCTGGGGAAGGCGATCATTTATGAAAATGATAATTCGAGGATGACGGAGGCGGCTGCGCACCTGGACTCGGTAAATACGTCACCCAACTATTCGCTGCTGCCTAATTTTGGCGACGTCTTCAATCCGGGGAACAAGTTCAATTCGGAATCGGTGTTCGAGATCGTTCATACGTCGGCATCGGGTGTAACCTGGAACAATTTCTCGTTCGATCAGGGGAATGTAGGGGTACAGATGGTCGGACCGCGCGGATATACGGGACCGGTATGGGAATCGAATACGGCGGGCTACGGGTTCAATCCTATTACACTCGACCTGGTCACTGCCATGCAGGGCGATCCGCGTTATCCGTATACCATCAACAATATTGACAGTCTGACGAAGGCGGGTTACTGCACGTATGACAATACGGGGTATCAGAACACCGGATATTTCGTCGCCAAGTTTGCACCGCTGGCGGCGTATCAGAGTACGGTCGGGGTGATCCCGCTGAACTGGACCAATGATGAGATCGAGATCCGGCTGGCGGATACGTATCTGCTGGAAGCGGAGGCGCTGGTGCGGGGCGGCGCAACGGCACCGTCGGGGAAGACGGCCCAAAATTTCCTCGACGCGGTACGGGCGCGTGTAGGACTGCCTTCTGTTCCTGCAACGCTGGACAATATCTACAATGAGCGGCGGTTGGAGCTGGCTACGGAAGGCAGCCGGTTCTTCGACCTCGTGCGAACTGGGCAGGCGGCGACGGTGCTGGCATCTAAGGGATTCCAGGCCGGCCGGAATGAGGTATTGCCGATCCCGCTGCAGGAGCTGAATAATACGAAACTGGTTCAAAATCCAGGATATAATTGATCATTAAAATTTTTTCCATATGCGATCTAACATCTTTTCTGTTGTGCTGTTGGTGACTACGGTGGCGGTGTTCAGCGGATGTTCGCCGGACGATAAAAAGGAAAGCTTAGGGGTACCGCCGACGGCTGCTCTCGCGGTAAACCCGTTGAGCGGGAAGGCCAATTATTATGTGGCTACGGCGACCGGTACAGGTATTTTTCAATATTATTGGAATCAGGGGGATGGCTCGGCCGGTTATTTAGGCGGGGCGAACGATACGATCTTTTATCCGTTAGCGGGGAATTATCGGGTGACGTTGATGGCTTTCGGCCATGGCGGGTATGATTCCGTAACGCAGATCGTGCAGGTGGACAGCAATGCTCCGCAGGTGAATGTGTTGGCGAATGCGGGTCTGACGTCCGACAGCGGGTGGTCGGTCCTGAATACGGGTGGAACGCAGACGACGATTGCCTTTACTCCGCAGGGTTTGAACTTCTCGAATGCGCCGAACAGCGGAACGAATGGAGGGGTTTACCAGGCGGTACAGGTAAAAGCCGGAGTAGTCTATACGTTCTCCGCTACGGTCACGACGCCGGGCTCGACGAATACCTGGGTGGAGTTCTATTTCGGGACGACGGTCCCGACGAATGGCAGCGATTATACGGACAACAAGCTCTGGTCGCTGAACACCTGGTCCGGCTGTGGTACGGGGCCAGAGACGGGGAACATCGTCGCACTGAATTGTGCGGGGTCGGGGGCGTCCACGGGGCAGATCTCGTTCCCGCAGGATGAGACCATTTATTTCCTGATGAAGGCGGGAAGTTCCGGCGGCACGCTGGGCACCGGCGGGGTAACGATCTCGAATGTGGTGTTGGACATGCCGCCGCAGTGATTAACTTTGTATTTTATGAGAGGGATTTGCGTTATAGTATTGTTGGCCGTTGCGGCCTGTTCGAAGAACGCCAGCAAGGGCACTACAGGATCGGAACCATCGGTGAAGGTGTCCGATGTGACGGCAAACCGGCCTGCGCAGGCGGGGCCGTTTCGATTCTACATAGATCTAAGCGCAGCCAGCCAGCAGAACGTTTCGGTGCAGTATGCGACAACGGACGGCACCGCAAAAGCGGGGGTCGATTATACGACCACGTCGGGAACCGTAAGTATTCCGGCGGGGCAGACGGAGACCTATGTTGACGTGCAGGTGACGGGAGATAGTCTGCGGCGGCCGGATCAGGCCTTCTATCTGGAGCTAAGTTCGCCTGTCAATTGCACCTTGGGGACGTCGGAGGCAACGGGGACGATCGTGAATTCCGATCTGTTGTATCTGCCGACTGATACGACAGGGTATACGACGCCTTCCGGTTATCCGGGTTATCAGCTGGCCTGGAGTGACGAGTTCAGTGGCAACACGCTGAATCCGCAGAACTGGACTTTTGATATCGGAAACAACAATGGATGGGGCAATCAGGAGCTGGAGTATTATACGTCGAGCACGAATAATGCTTTTGTATCGGCGGGGAACCTGATCATCGAAGCCCGCCAGGAGACGAATAACGGGTTCAATTATACCGCAGCGCGGATGAAGACTGAAGGGATACAGCAATTTACATATGGCCGGATCGATATCCGCGCCAAGCTGCCGGTGGCGCATGGCATGTGGCCGGCCTTGTGGATGCTGGGAACCGACATCAATTCGGTACCCTGGCCGGGATGCGGGGAGACGGACATCATGGAGCTGGTCGGGAGTAACCCGAACCGGGTGACGGGATCGATGCACTGGCAGAACTCGGATGGATCGGAGGGGACATACAACAATAATTACTACCTTTCCACGGGAGATTTCTCGCAGCAATTCCATGTTTTCAGTCTGCTCTGGCAGCATGATACGGTTCAGTTTTATATAGATGACAGTCTGTATGTGAATGGAAGTATCAACAATGTGACGAGCGGAACATACCCGTTCAATCTGCCGTTCTTCTTCATCTTCAATGTGGCGGTCGGTGGGGATTGGCCGGGCCCGCCCGATAATACGACGCTCTTTCCGCAACGGATGTTCGTGGATTATGTGCGGGTATTCCAGCCGGGTTGACCGGGATCAAATCGAAAGACGTTAAATATGAAAACGAGATGGTATTTAGGTTTTGTCGTACTGATGATGAGCGCTTGTTCGTGCAACAAGAAAGGCAGTACGCCGACGACGCCGACCCATCCTGATACGACAACTACGCCGGTGACGTCGCAGGTGGCATTCTGGCTGACCAATCCGGATATGAGTGTCCTGTTGCAGAAGCAGAATATAGCGCTGAATTTCTCCAGCGGAGCGGCGGTGCAGCCGGTCATCACGGTCGATACGACAACGACCTATCAGCAGATGGATGGCTTTGGATATTGCATGACGGGCGGAAGTGCGCAGTTAATCTATGGGCTGCCGCTGTCTCAGCGGCAGGCGCTGGAGCAGGAGCTGTTCACAACCGACAGCACCTATATCGGCGTGAGCTATTTGCGGCTGACGATGGGGGCTTCGGATATGAGTGCGAGGGTATTCTCGTATGACGACAATGCAAGTCCTTCCCAGCCGGACACGACCCTGGCAAATTTCACGTTGTCGGATGATAACCTATCGCTGGTCCCGTTATTGAAGGAGATCCTGGCGATCAGTCCCAATATCAAGCTGCTGGCGACCCCGTGGTCACCGCCACCGTGGATGAAGACCAATGACGGGGCGTCGGGCGGGTCGCTGCTGCCGCAGTATTATGGCGTATATGCGCAATATTTCGTGAAGTATATTCTGACGATGCGGGCGAATGGGATTCCCATTTCCGCGGTGACGCCGCAGAATGAGCCCTTGAACGCGGGCAACAATCCGGCGTGTGTGATGCAGGATACGGCGGAGGACATTTTTGTGCGTCAATATCTGGGGCCGGCGTTCCAGGCAGCCGGATTGAGTACCAAGATCATCGTTTATGATCACAACTGTGATCAGCCCGGCTATCCAGAGTATATCCTTTCCGATGCGGCTGCGGCCCAGTATGTGGACGGATCGGCTTTTCATTTGTATGCAGGAGACATCTCGGCCTTGTCGGGCGTGCATACGATGTTCCCAAACAAGAACCTGTATTTTACGGAGCAGTATGTAGGAGGGCCGAGCAATTTCCAAAGCGATATGGAGTGGGCGATCAAGAACCTGATTGTAGGGGCTCCGCGAAACTGGAGCCGGAATGTGCTGGAGTGGAATCTGGCGGCGGACCAGAACTATGGCCCGCATACGACAGGCGGGTGCAACAACTGTCTTGGAGCTTATACGATCAACGGGACGACGGTGAGCAGGAATACGTCGTATTATATCATCGCGCATGCGAGTAAGTTCGTTTTGCCGGGATCGGTGCGGGTGGCGTCGAACATCCCGGGAAATCTACAGAATGTCGCGTTTCTGCGGCCGGACGGGAAGAAGGTGTTGATCGTGTTGAATGATGAGGTCAATCCGGAGGCGTTCACGGTGCAGTTCAACAATCAGAATTTTTCGGTGAATTTGGAAGGGTATGCGGTGGCGACGTTCGTGTGGTAGTTGGTCCGCGGCGGGTTGGTAGTTGGTCCGCGGCGGGTTTGGCAATGGCGGTGTACCTTTGCGGCCATGACAAAGGTATATTTGAAAAAGAAGATCAGCCGGCGGGTGGAGAGCGGGCATCCCTGGATTTTTGCGAATGAGGCGGGGTTGATGGAAGGGGAGGTGAATGGTGGAGATACGGTGGAGGTCTTTACACATGACAAGAAATTCATCGGAAGGGGATATATCAATCCCAAGTCTCAGATCCTGGTGCGGCTGTTGACGCGGGAGCGCGGGGAAATGATCGACGAGGGTTTCTTCAGGAACAGGCTGGGGCGGGCCTGGGAATACCGGCAGCGGATCGGCTACACGGAGAATTGCCGGCTGGTGTTTGGCGAGGCAGATGATCTGCCGGCGCTGATCGTCGATAAATTCAGTGAATATCTGGTGATACAGACGTTGGCGCTGGGAATGGACCGGTGGAAGCCGGCTATTGTCACAGCGTTGGAGGAGCTGTTCCAGCCAAAAGGGATCTATGAGCGGAATGATGTGCCGGTGCGGGAGTTGGAGGGGCTACCGCAGGTCAAGGGGTTCTTATCCGCGCCGTTTGATACACGGATCATCATCCGGGAGAATGGGGTCCGGATGGAGGTAGACCTGGAAAATGGGCAGAAGACGGGTTATTTCCTGGATCAGCATGATAACCGGCGGGCGATCCAGCATATTGTGAAGGGGGCGGATGTGCTGGGTGCTTTCTGTTACACAGGAAGCTTCGAGACCCATGCCGGATATTACGGAGCCCGATCGGTACTCGGTTTGGACATTTCGGAGGCTGCGGTTGCGCAGGCGCGGCGCAATGCGGAGCTGAACGGGCTTGGCGAGGTCTGCCGGTATGAGGCGGTCAATGCGTTCGATGTATTGAAGGCGTGGTCTAAGGAAGGGCGGCAGTTCGACGTGGTGATGTTAGATCCGCCGGCGTTTACCAAGAGTCGGGAGACGATCCAGAAAGCGATTGCGGGGTATAAGGAGATCAATTTGCGCGGGATGAAGCTGGTTCGTCGCGGGGGGTTTTTGGTTACATCTTCGTGCACGAATCTGGTTCAGCCGGAGATGTTCCTTGAGACGATACAGATGGCAGCGAAGGATGCGAGGCGGCGGTTGAGGCAGGTGACTTTTGCGGCGCAGGCGAGCGATCATCCGATCATTGAGGGGTGGGAGAATACGAATTATCTGAAGTTTTTAATTGTGCAGGTGATCTGACGGGGACTTGACTGCGGGACGATCGGACATTGCCACGCCGTGATGTAAAGGGTGGTTCGGATGGCCTTTTGCGCGGATGACTTGTTGCGCGGATGACCTGTTGCGCGATTTCAAAGTTCGCAAAATGCGAATTTTGAATGGAATCTTCTCGGCGAACGGCGGACTAACCAACTGATTATCAATATATCCATTCGAGTTAGACTGGGGTTCCAAGCAGCGAAAATTCGCATTTTGCGAACTACCGGGCCAATCCAAACATATATAAGCCTATGATGGGAGCCAAGACCGATGGTGCATACAGTCGCCTACTTCGATGGTGCATACAGTCGCCTACTTGTTGAGTTGAAAGATACCTGAATCTTTAATCTGGCCGGATTGGTCGCGGAGTTGGAAGGTATAGAGGCCGCGGGTGAGGTCGCTGAGGTTGAGGGTGTAGTGGTCGACCATGTCGGGGATATCTTTTACCATTTTGCCTAAAAAGCTGAAAATCTCCAATCTATAAGTTGTATTGGGTTCCTTCTCGAGTTCGAAGATGATGTAGGAAACGGCTGGGTTGGGATAGAACTTCTTGACTACTTTATGTTCCGGGTCGGGAATAGGGCCCCTTACCTGGCTTTTGGCCTGGGTGGTTGTCAGCAGAATAATGGATACTAAGATGTAAAAAATCCTCATGCCGGGGTATTATTTACACGTGTTTCCAAAATGATTAGTTTCCTTCTAAAATACAAAAAAGATGCCTAATAAAATGCTAAA
>DATMLR010000020.1:0-18083 GCA_035570015.1 Puia sp. | reverse complement strand
GGCCCACTTGGCCTCTCCCGTCTCGGTGGGCGTCGCCATCTGCCAGGCATGGCTCAATGGTCTTTGGGTTCCATAGTAAGCATCATATGAAAGCTTAATCGCACCTTGCCCTTTTTTGGTGGTGATGATGATGACCCCGTTGGCGCCGCGAACGCCGTAAATCGCTGCCGCACCGGCGTCCTTCAGCACCTGGATCGACTGGATGTCGTTCGGATTGATATCATGCATAAGCTCCGGAACGCCGTCAACGAGGATCAGCGGCGTGGAATTACCCGACGAGGTGATCCCGCGGATCAATACCGTAGCATTACCACCCGGCTGACCGGTGGTGAAGACGGTGACGCCCGATGCCTGCCCCTGGAGGAGGGACTCCGTACTTCCGGTAGGCGTCGCTTTGGCGTCCGCAACGTTGACTACAGAAACCGATCCGGTGATATCTCGTTTCCGCTGCGCGGTATACCCGGTAACGACCACCTCATTCAGGTTCGTTGTGGAGGTTGTCAGGCTGATATCGCCCGCCGGCATCCCGGCAGTTGCCGGCACCTCCAGGCTGGCAAAACCGACAGCGCTGATCACCAGCGTGGCGGTGGCCTTCGGGAGCTGGATGCTGAATGATCCGTCAGTTCCTGTTTGGGTGAGGACCTTGGTGCCTTTGACCTGGACGGTTGCGCCGGGTACGGGGCTGTTGTCTGTCTTGTTGATTACCTTTCCGGTAACCGGATTCTGGGCAAAAATGGGACCGGCAAAAAGCAGAAGTAAGATCACCAGCCAAGCTGACTTTCTTTGCCCTTTCTTTGTCTTTGGCATAAGCAGTCGTTGTTTATTGTTTCAAATAATAAAGCGGGATCGACCCAACAAAACTAAATTTGAAATACTCCAACGACTATTTTTCCACCACATCAACACTACATCATAGAGGCAAAAACGTAAGAAAATCAGGCTTTTCGCCACAACATTCCTACATCATTCTTATTGAGGTACCGAGTTACTTACAAAGGCGATATGCTTGCTGTCCGGGGACCACGAAGGAGCGTTGATCGTACCCTGGCCGCCGTAGAGGTACGCGATAACTTTTGGGGCGCCGGGTGACGTCAGCGGCATCAACCGCAGCATGACATCCTTATAGGAAGGATGGGCATCGGGGTCGATATCCATCGGAAAGGAGATAAAGACCATCCACTTGCCATCCGGAGAGATATGCGGGAACCAGCTATGACATTCGTCGAAGGTCAGCTGCTCCTTATCCGAGCCGTCGGGCCGCATCCGCCAGATCTGCATGGTGCCGCTGACATTTGCATTATAGTAAATGTACTTCCCGTCGGGCGAATATTCCGGTCCATCGACGTGGGTATGGTTTCCTGGCGTAAGGATCGTTTCAGTATTGTCTTTTAGCGAGACTTTATAAAGGTTATAGTTCGGCGAGCCGTTGCGTTTACCGACAAAGGCCAGCTCTTTCCCGTTTGGCGCCCAGCCATGGAGATACGAAGGGGTAGCCGCAGTTATCTGTCGGGGATCGCCGCCGGCAAGAGGGAGCACGAAAACGAATGAACCCGGGCTATCGGGTTTGCCGCTGCTGATCCCAAGCGATTTGCCATCAAAGGAAATCATGTGATCGTTGTTGATCCGGTTAATGTTGCCGGTATTCAACTTGACGGGTGTACCCCCCTCGATGGGGATAGTATAAAGCGATCCGCCTTCATTGAACAGCAGTTTCTTTCCGTCGGGAGTGTAATTGGGCGCTTCGAACCGGCCCGGGGCCTCATGGATCACCCGCCGGCTATTATCCGCGAGATCGAGGATCTCCAGCCGGCTGCCCAGCACTTCGCGGACAGGTTGCTGCACGACATGCGGGTTGGAGGTATACTCGTGGATAACGGGCTTATCGATACGCACGTTCCAGACCTTGGCGCTCGCGACCTGACCCGAGTCATGAGAACAGACATAGAGTCCGACAAGTACGTCTTTGTCAAGCGCATCGGTGGTGCAGGAGCCGACCAGTTGGAGCGGTTCGCCGGGATGGGCGATCTTCATGCTGATCACGTTGCCGATGCGTTCGAGCTGGATGGTTTGTCCACCTTTTTTGGGATAGAAGCGTTCCTCTTCCGGGTCGCGCATAAACATCCCGCGATAAGGACGCCATTGCAGGACGACAAGACCGTCGATGTGCTTGCAGGCGTTGGCGCTTGCGGCGCCCTCATCGGTCGATTCCCGGATCATCCAGCCCGTTTTCCGATGACCCACTGCGCCGCTGGTATCGCCGGTGAAAGCGAAATCGGCTGTCAGGATAAAATCGCCTTTCATTTTCCGATATACAAACTGGAATTCATCGCGGTTGAACCAGATGTTGGAGCCGGCGCCTTTTATGGTATAGGTTTGGGTCCCGGCATCGTAAGTTGCGTCCCCCGGCAATTTGGGCTGCCCGATGTCCATGTGATCATCGAAGACCCCGACGGGATGCTGGGCCATCGCCGCCACCGGCGCGGTTTGCGCCATTCCCCCCACCGGCGCGATGGCCAGGGCAAAAAGAAACCCCTTCACGCAACGGAGAGGTTTGCGCAGATTGAAAAGTGCAATCATATGATTATCGTTTTTAGTCTTTTGTTAGCGACAGGGTCGTTGGTTTAATATTCCAACCTTCCAATCGCAAATGGGGGTCCCGCGGCGCCGGGCAGCTAACCGTCACCGTTACCGATTCTCCGGCCGGGATCGAAAAATAGTTATCGGACCAGTAGCTGGGTAATATTTCGTCGCCATTGTTACCGATGACCTGCGGATTGAGGAAGAACGCCAGCCGGGAACCGGTGTTGGTGAATCGCAAAGTCCATTCGGTATAGCCGCCCTGCTGCCTCATCGCCGTAACAGCTGTGCGCACAACTGCGGAGGGCATAGCCCGGAGGTCGGCAAAGTTATGGCCCGGCGACATCCAGTAGACATTGCGGGACACCGGCTTGCCCTCCTGGTCTTTCAACGCCAGCAGGACAAAGGAGACCCCGGAGGTCGTGCTGAGGATATCGCGGAGTGAAAGGACCTCTTTGACATCGGTGGTGTCCAGGCTGATCCGGCCCTTTTGTTTAAACAGGGAGGCGCCGGTCATTCCGACGACCTCCGCCTCATATTGGAGGCCTGGACGTTTGATATAGGTCCGGTTAACGACAGCTACCACGGAATCGTCGAGGTTGAGCTGGATATGCACCGCCTCGCAAGCGCGTTTCATGAAATAATAGCCGCTGTTGGGTTCCAGGTACCAGTCATAGACCTGCCAGATGACGCTGGGGTAGGCCGCATTGAGCTTCCAGAGCATGACGCCGCCGGTCTCGTTCAACTTATGTCCCGCCGCCTCAAAAATTCCCCTGTACCCACCCGCGTTGAGCAGCTGCATTTTGTCGGAGAAGTCCCGCATGCTGACGGGCGCGCCGAAGCGATCGATCATCGCCTGGTAATAGGTATCGTAGTGGCCGTTCCCGGTGCAGGCATCGTGGTAGCCCCAGGTGTTGTTGAGCGGATAGGGCAGGTTGGGGTCAGGGACCAGGTTGGGGATGATCTTCGAGAGGGTATTGTAAGGGGGTTGGGAAGGGACGCCGGTCTCATCCTTGAAGACCCAGTCCTTTTTACCATCGACCAACCGGTAATATTGTGCATCGTCCTGCCAGGAGTAGGGACCGCCGCTGTATACGCCGGCGGGCTGGTCATCAGGCCAGGAGCCCTTCCAGTCCTTGGGCGCGTGGGAGAAGCCGGATGAGCAGGGGATAAAGGGACGGGTGCCGTCGAGGCTCGCTACGTTATCGCGCATGGCATCATAGAGTTCCTTCCGCGCGTGACCTTCGTTGCCGCCGGTCCAGACCAGCAGGCTGGGATGGTTTCGGATGCGATAGATCGTGCTGATGACATTGTTGATAAAAACAGTCGATTGGAGGGGCCAGTCTGCAGACCCTTTGAATCCGCCATTGGTGTCGCCGGTTATCCAGAAGTCCTGCCAGACGAGCAGGCCATATCGGTCTGCCAGCTCATAGAAGTCGTCGGTCTCGCCGAGGCCGCCCCCCCAGATGCGGACCATGTTGACGTTGGCATTTCGGCAGAGCCGCAACTCATAATCGTAGCGCTGACGATCACGGTTGAGCATCATATCGGGCACCCAGGCGCCGCCGTCAAGATGGATTCGGCGACCGTTGACAAAGAAGTCACGGCGGGTAAAGCCGTTCACGTCTGTAGCGCGGGAGCTCACGGTTCGGATGCCAAAGACGATAGACGTGTCATCCGAGATTCCGGAGGCGTCGATATACTGAATCCGGATCCGATACAGGTTCGGGGCGCCGTAACCGTTAGGCCACCAAAGATGCGGGTGGTTGATCGTGAACTCCTCCTTCTCACCGGTCCCCACCCCCTTTCCATCGGTCCCCATCTCCTTCCCCCCATCCGTTTTCGCCATTTTCGAAACGCTGATCGTCTCACCGGCGAAATTCTCGGGGCTGATCGTTAGCCGAACATTGCCCTGAATGGTCTTCATCCCGAAATTGGTCAGCGTAAAGTTAACCGTGACCTTCGCGATGCTTGTATCGGGCAGATTGGGTAGGTCGGTGATGACCTGTGGTTTGGTGATGGTGACCTGGCCGGTCGTCCGCAGGTAGACGGGCTGCCAGATGCCCATATTGCGGTCATGGACTTCCGGGATCCAGTCCCAGCCTACGGTGCTGAGCATGGTTACGTTCTTACCGACGTCTCCCGTCGGGCCGCCGTTGTCGAAGAAATCGCCAAGCGCTTCCAGTTGCGGGTGTGAGGGGAGACCGGGGTAGTCCAGGGGATAGATCTTCACTGCCAGGGCATTTTCCGCACCCGCATGGATGGATGCGCTGGCATCGAGATCGAATTCTTCGAACATCCCAACCATCTTTGACGAATCCGCGAGAAGCGTACCATTCAGCCAGACTTCCGCCCGGTAGTTGATGCCTTTGAAGATAAGCTCGAAGTGTTTGCCTTTATCAGCCGCCGGGACTGAAAAGGTTGTCCTGTACCAGTATGGTTTTTTCCAGGGATTGGGCTCCCCTGGCAGATAGCTGTATTGTTCGAGATGATATTGGCGGTTAAAGCTGTCGTTTGCGTCGGGGATCAACATATTGTTCATCCCGATATAGGGGTCGGGGTAGACCTTGTTGGCCACCAAACCGGTCAGCACGGTACAAGGGACGGTGACGGGGAACCAGTAGTTCTTCGGGGAATAGTGGATGGAAGACAGGCTGTCCCCGCCGACGCTGATGACCACGGACGATTGCAGGGAAAAATGGGACAGCTTTACCTGTCGGATTTGCTGGGCAAACGATAGGGCAGGCAGTGCTAGTAAAACGCAGATCGCGTGAATACGACGCATGGGTAATTAATTGAGAATAGAAAGATATCAATTATGCGCCAAACGGCGGTCACAGGCCTCCCATATCCGTATTGCTGACAAAGGCAATCCTTTTACTGTCGGGAGACCAGGATGGCGTATTCATCGAACCCTGGCCGCCATAGACGTAGGCCAACACTTTGGGTGTCCCCTTTCCGTCAATGGGCAGCAGCCGGATATAGACGTGCTTATAAGGCGGGTGGATACCTGCCGGCGTCTCTTCCGGCAGGAAGGTCAGGTATACAAACCATTTTCCATCGGGGGAGATATGCGCGAACCAATTGTCATACCCGTCGTTTGTAACCTGTTCCTGGCCGCTGCCGTCGGGCTTCATCCGCCAGATCTGCATCAGCCCCGACCGGACCGAATTGAAATAAATATATTGACCGTCCGGCGTGTACTCAGGACCGTCATCCAGGCCTTTGGCATCCGTCAGGCGGATCTCGGGGCCGCCCACGGCGGGTACTTTGTAAACATCGAATTCGCCGTTCCGTTCGCCGCAGAAGACCATGTCTTTTCCATCGGGCGACCAGCCATGAAAATACGAAGGCCCTTTCGGAGTGATCTGTTTTGGTGTCCCCCCTTCGACCGGCATGGAATAGATGATGGAGCCGCCAAGCTCCCGGACAAAATTGCTCAGTCCTATCATTTTACCATCGAAGGAAATGACGTGGTCGTTATTGTTATTGGTCACAGTGCCCGACTTGATCGCCTGAGGACTTTCGGTGCCGAGGTCGAAGCGATACAGCGTCCCTTTGGCGTCATTGAAGATCAGGCTTTTCCCGTCCGGGGTCCAGTTGGGCGCCTGGATCGAATAGGGCACTTTGTAGATCGTTTCCCGATGGCCGGTGGCTACTTCGAGGATTTCGAGGTTGCTGCCGAGGGTCATCTGGGTCGTCTGGTTCGATTCTCCTTTGTAGGGGACGGCGATGCTAACGTTGCTAAACACTCCTGTCTCGAGGACATCGGAGTTATGGGAGCCGACAAAGAGCCCGACGTATACCTCGTCGCCGAGATCGAGGCTGACGGTATCCGTCGCAAACGTTTCGCCGTAGATGGCAGCCCGCATGATATATTGATTGCCGTGCCGCTCCAGCTGGAGGATATTGGAGTGGGTCAACTTGAGCTTGTGCTCCTCCGTCTGGGCGCCGGGAGTGGGGCGCCACTGAAGAGAGGTCAGCCCATCTCCATGTTCAACGGCATTGATATGCGGCGAATTGCCATCGAGGGTCTTACGAACCATCCAACCCACTTTCCGGTGGTAGTTCACCCAGGTTCCGAGAAATTCAGCCCGGGTATAGAGTATGAAATCGCCGGTCATTTTCTTGTAGACATACTGAAATTCATCGTGATCCGCCCAGACATTGTACCCCGCACCGCTGATCACGTACTGGCCGGTAGCGGGAATATAAGTTGCAGAACCAGGTTTTACATTGGCGCCGATGTCGTTGTGGGCCTCAAATATCCCGACTGATTGGGGGACCTGGGATAAGGCGGCCTGCGTGCTAAAAACAGATAAAACGGTTAGCCAAAGCAATGCATTAGTCGTAATTGATCTCATCACGGGAATTATTGTGTGTAAAACAAATATAGACCGGGTTTTCACGAAGGACGAGTTTTTGACTACATCAACACTACTACATTGGTCAAAAAAGGCTTTATTCCAGTTAATTACTCCACATCAACACTACATCAAGCCTTGCTAATCCCTTTTTGAGCTACTTCTTTTTAGGTACCGTGGGGCAAAATATTTTACCTTTAGTAAGAGGTGTAAAATGAGTAAAATCCGGATTCGATTTGGCTTGACTGCTTGCCTGTTTTGTCTTTACCAGCTTTGCCGGGGTCAGAACACCATCGGGATTCCCGATATTACCAACTATTCCCGGGATGTCTATAATGCGGGGACACAGAACCGGGGGATCCTTCAGGATCGGAACGGGGTGATGTATTTTGCCAATTATGAAGGGTTGTTGTCATTTGACGGAAATTACTGGAAGACCTACCCCCTTCCCAATAAGACTGTGGTGCGGTCGATCGCCATGGGTAAGGACAACCGCATCTATGCCGGCGGGCAGGGCGACTTCGGTTATTTTTCGCCCGATCATAGCGGCCGGCTGGCTTTTACTTCCCTAAAACCCCTCCTTTCTGAGAAGAATTACTCCTTTTCGGATGTCTGGTTTGTCGTTGCGTACGGAAATGACGTCTTTTTTATGTGCCGGAGGGTCATCTTCCAGCTCAACAATAAGACCATCACCGCCTACCCGGCCGCTTCGGAATGGCTGTTCCTGGGTCAAAGCAATGGCCGGCTGATCGCCCAGGATGCAAGGAACGGGCTTCTGGAATTCCGGGCCGGACTATGGACGCCTTTTGTCCAGGAGAGCGCACTGCCGCCCAACTTCTATGTTGCCTGTCTGTTCCCGTTCGGGAAGGACAGCAGTTTCATGGGGACCATCAATTCGGGCTTCTTTATCTTATCGGGTAAGAAGATCACTCCGTTCAGGTTCTCCGGGACCGATCCCTTTGGCAACGAGCGGGTGTTGACTGCTATTGCGGTCAATGAAGACTGGCTGGCGATCGGGACCAACCTGGATGGCATTTATATTGTCGATAAACAGGGGGAGATCATCCAAAATCTTTCCAGAAAAGAAGGATTGCAGAACAACAACATTCTTTCTCTTTTTCTGGACAGGGATAATAATCTCTGGATGGGGTTGGATGATGGGATCGACCTGGTTGCCTACAACAATGCGATCAAACATATCTATCCGGAGAAGCTGAATGAGGGATTGGGGTATACTTCGATCATATTCGGTAAGGAACTTTTCGTCGGTACATCGAACGGGCTGTACTGTATGCCGATTGACGACCGGGAGGACCTGAGCTTTCTCCGGGGGGAGTTCAAGTCCGTTCCGGGCACCAAGGGATCGACCTTCAGGCTGGACGAAGTCAATGGGAGGTTGTTGCTGGGGCATCATGACGGCGCCTATGAGATCAAAGATGACCGGCTCAGCCCGATCGACACCCGTTGGTCGTATTGGATGTTTCTGCCTTTTTCCAATGTGCTGCCTTCGGCCCTGATCGTGGGTGGGGATGACAACGGGGTCGAGCTGCTTCGTTATGACGGCGGAAGCTTTGTGCCGGAAAAAAGTATCCCCGGCTACAATGCCTCCTCACAATATATGGCGATGGACAACAACACCGTCTGGGTGGCCCATTCTTACCTGGGGGTCTACCGCATCGATCTGAACGACACCTTGCATCCGCGGATAAAGTTGTACACGGAAAAGAACGGTCTCCCTTCCAATCTGAAGAATCATCTTTTCAAGATCAGGAATCATATTGTGATAACAACTGAAAAGGGGGTCTATGAATATAATGTTGCGACGGATTCCTTTGGGGCTTCCCCTTATTTCAAGAGTTTACTTGGGGAAAGAAATATCAGGTATCTGCGGGAGGATGCGGCTGGGAATATCTGGTTTATCGAGGACAAAAGCCTTGGGGTGGTGGATATGTCGGGAGTACAGCCTGAGGTCATCGATTTTCCGGAGCTAAGCGGCAAGATGGTAGCGGACATGGAACATATTTATCCCTATGACAAACATAACGTCTTCGTCGGCGCGGAGAAAGGCTTCTACCTGATCAACTATGAGGAATATAAGAAGAACCGGTATCCGATCCAGGCCCGGATCCGGGCGGTGAAGGCGCTGGGCAGGACAGATAGTCTGCTGTTCGGCGGTTATTTCGGCGATGTGGACGACAGCATGGATCAGCCCGCAGAGGCTATCTATACAATTTCCAATAAGTGGAGCTCCATGCATTTCGAATATAGTTCGCCGCTGTATGCGGCACAGAACAGTATTCAATACAGCTATCTGCTGAAAGGTTTCGACAGGGACTGGTCAACGTGGTCGAAGAAGACGGAAAAGGAATATACCAATCTGCCGGCGGGCACGTACACCTTTCAGGTCAAATCCAAAAGCAACCTGGGGAATGAATCGGCCATCACGGAATATTCGTTCACCATCCTGCCGCCCTGGTATCAGGCAAGTTGGGCTTATCTGGTATATGTCTGCATCTTTGCCGGTTTGAACTACCTGTTGTACTATTGGGTGCGGAGGGTCTTCCGGCGACAGCAGGCAAAGCATGAGGAAGAGCAAAAACGGTTGCAATATCTTCATCAGCTGGAGATGGAAAAGTCGGAAAAGGAGATCGTTAAGCTGAAGAACGAAAAGCTGGAGTCGGAGATCGAGCACAAGAATACGGAGCTCGCGTCTGCCGCTATGCACCTGGTGCAGAAAGGGGAGCTGCTGGGCAATATCCGGGAAGAGCTGATGCGAATCAAAAAGGGCGCTAATGGTGACGGCGCCGCCGCGGAGGAGTTCAAGAAAATGTTGCGGATACTCGGCGAAGAGAATAAGATGGACAAGGACTGGGAACAGTTCGCCGTCCATTTTGACAAGGTTCACAGCGATTTTCTGCAGATCTTGAAAAGCGTCTATCCCCAGCTCAGCTCGCATGAGCTGAAACTTTGTGCGTACTTAAGGATGAATTTGTCCAGTAAAGAAATTGCACAGCTCGAAAACATCTCCGTCCGCGGCGTGGAGATCAGCCGTTACCGGCTGCGGAAAAAGCTGCACATTCCCACGGAGATCAACCTGTTCGATTTCCTGATGGAGCTTCATTCCAGGGGGAAAGAAAGTCCGGCCGCCGATCGGCGGTCTATACCAGGTTAGCCTTGATATAGGTAATACTTTCGGCGATCGCATCGAAGGGCGACCCGGGGGTCCTGTCCTGTTCCACAAACCAATATTTCAAGCCCGCCGTTTTGGCGGAAGTAAAGATCTTCTTAAAATCGATAGTCCCGGTGCCTACGGCAGCGGTATCGTAGGGGGGCGTCTTCGCGGCATCTTTCAGATGCCAGAGGGGAAAGCGGCCGGGATGATTCTGGAACATCATCGCCGGGTCCTGGCCTGCTTTGGTCGCCCAGAAGAGATCAAGTTCGAATTTTACCAATTTAGGATCGGTGTTGTCCAGCAGCACCTGGTAAGGGAGGGTGGTCCCATATTTGGGATCGAATTCAAAGTCATGATTGTGGTAACAGAACTGGATATTGGCGGCCTTGCACTTTTCACCCGCAACGTTGAAGTCGGCGGCCATCTTTTTATAATGATCCAGACCGAGTCGCTCATTGGGGGACAGCCAGGCGCATACCATATATTTGATCCCGAGGCTATGGGCGTCCGATACGGTCCTATCCCAATCATGAAGGATGGTCCCATTGAAAATGCCATCAGTCAGCGCGGGAGCACCGGAATTATCTTCACCATAGCGGTAATGACAGCTGCGCATGACCAACCCATTGGTCTTCAGCACGTCGGAAAAGGCTTTCGGGTCCATGCCATAGAATTTCTCCGTACCCGTATAGGTGGCCCCTTCGAGGGAGTTGTATCCAATTTGGGCGACTTTCGCCAGCGTCCCGACAGGATCCTTTGTCATGGCATCCCGGACCGTGTATAATTGCAGGCCGAGGCTGTGGCTACCCGCGCCGGGAATACCTGCTGTAGAATCCGCCTGAAGTAGACCCGCCTGAGGTAAGCCCGCCTGAAGTAAACCCGGCCGGAGCAAGCCCGCCGACGCCAAAATGCCGGCGGAATAAAGTGAACTGGTTTTGAGAAAAGACCTTCTGGTTTGCATGTGTTAAATTTACGGTCCTGATCTCCACCGCCCTATTTCAACACTACATCAAGACTACATCAATTTCTGATGAGGCCTTTTTACTCTACATCATTCTTACATCACTGGCGGGAATGTCAGAATTGGGCAACAAATTGAATCCGCAAAATTGTAACTTTCATAAAATCTACAAAAAAACCTACAAAATCTTCCGTATGAAGCTTCTCGTGTTTTTTGTCGGTCTCTTGTGTTTTTCCGGCACCGTACGTCCTCCGGATGAACATCCGACCTTGCCGATCGGATCGGCGGCGCCGGGTTTCTCTTTGCCGGGCGTGGATGGGAAGACCTGGTCGCTGGCGTCTTTTGCCGGGGCGAAACTATTAGTGGTCGTCTTTACCTGCAACCACTGTCCGACGGCTCAGGCCTATGAAGACCGGCTGATCCGGATAACGGCAGATTATAAGGACAAGGGGGTAGCAGTCGTGGCGATCATGCCGAACGATCCGACTTCTATCCGGCTCGATGAGCTGGGCTACACGGATATGGGCGACACGTTTGAAGAAATGAAACGGCGCGCGGCGGAAAAACATTTCAATTTCCCATATCTATTCGACGGGAAGACGGAAACGGTGGCCAAGGCGTATGGACCCATCGCGACCCCCCACGTATTTATTTTCGACCAAAACCGAAAACTGCGGTACAGCGGCCGGGTAGATGACGTGGAGAAGCCCACTAAGACGCCTCATGTCCGGGATGCCCGCAACGCCATCGATGCCTTGTTGGCGGGCCAGCCGGTGCCGGTACAAACGACGAAAGTGTTCGGCTGTTCGATCAAGTGGGCGGAGAAGAGCGATTGGATCGAGAAAGCGAAACAAGAGTGGGCGAAGGAGCCGGTGAAGCTCGATACGATCACTGCCGGCGGGATCAGGGATCTGGTGCGGAACCACAGCGACAAGCTCAGGGTCATCGATATCTGGGCTACGTGGTGCGGTCCCTGTGTGGCGGAGTTCCCCGACTTCGTCGATATCAACCGGATGTACCGGCGAAGGGATTTCGAATTTATCAGTATCAGCGCCGATGAGCCGGCCAAACGGGATAAGGCGCTGAAATTCCTCCAGCAGTCGGAAGCATCCAACACCAACTATATCTTCAATCTCGATGACAAATATCGGCTGATCGAAGCCGTCGATCCCAAGTGGCAGGGCGCCCTGCCCTATACCATGGTGATCGAGCCGGGCGGGAAGGTGATCTATGCGAAGGAAGGGCCTGTCGATCCCGCGGCCTTAAAAAAGATTATCGTAGATGATCCGGCAATCGGGCGCTATTATTAGTTATATTTGCTCCCAAGTATAATATCTCGAATATGATTTCCTAGGATTGGCCTGCTCGCGCAGGTCCGAATATCTGAAAAGAAAGGGGCCGTCTCCCCAAGAGTCTCCCCCTCGACAGTATTTAGTTTTTCTCTCCAAACCTGGGATATCATGTCATTTTCTTCCTCTAAACATAAGTCTGGTATTTTGTTGCGGGCCGCGCGGTTTTTCCGCGAATCGCTGTCAAGCGAGCACCGCGACTACACTACGGGCAGTCTGCGTCGCGCGGTCCTGCTGCTGGCCGTCCCGATGATCCTTGAAACATCATTGGAATCGGTATTTGCTTTGGTCGATATCTTTTTTGTTGGGAAGCTGGGTAAAGAAGCCACGGCGACAATTGGACTGACCGAGTCGGTCCTGACCTTAGTCTATTCAGTGGCGATGGGTCTGAGCATGGCGGCCACGGCGATGGTCGCCCGGCGGATCGGAGAAAAAAAGCCGGAAGCAGCGGCCCATGCGGCGGCCCAGTCCCTTCTGCTGTCTATTGGCATTACGCTGACGATGAGTCTCGCCGGCTCCCTGCTGGCTCCGCAAATCCTTCGCGTGATGGGTGGCAGCCCCGCGACGGTGACGATCGGGGCGCCATTCACCCGGATCCAATTCGGCTTCAGCATGGTCATCGTGTTGTTATTTCTTATTAATGGTATCTTTCGCGGAGCCGGCTACGCGGCAATCGCGATGTGGTCTTTGACACTGGCCAACGCATGTAATATCGTCCTCTGCCCTATCCTGATCCATTTCTACGGCCTTCCCGGCGCAGCCATGGCGACTACGATCGGGCGCGGCATTGGGGTGGTTTTTCAATTGTACCACCTGTTCAGGGGAAGTGCCAAGCTGCCCAAAGTGCGATGGACTTTCGAGCCTGATCTTCCGGTCATTCGCGAACTGCTGAAGGTCGGGCTGACCGGCACTGCCCAGTTGCTGATCAATTCGGCCAGTTGGATTTTCCTCGTGCGCCTGATCGCGCAATTCCATGATGAGGCGATCTCGGGTTACCAGGTCGCCATCCGGGTCATTATCTTCTTTTTATTGCCTGCCTGGGGGATGAGCAATGCGGCGGCGACGCTGGTGGGGCAGAATCTGGGCGCCGGGCTTCCGGATCGCGCGGTTAAGTCGGTCCGGACGGCAGCTCTTTATAATGGAGTGTTCATGGCAGGGGTGACGCTGGTCTTTCTTTTTGCGGCCGGCCCGATCGTCTCGTTTCTGAATAAAGACCCCAATATTCAGGCTTTGGCCATTCTTGCCCTGCGGATTATAAGCCTGGGATATGTGTTTTATGGCGTGGGAATGGTCCTTACAAGTGCATTCAACGGAGCCGGGGATACGCGTACTCCCACTATCATTAACTTGTTCTGCTTCTGGGGTTTCCAGATCCCACTAGCCTGGCTTTTGGCCGATAAGCTCGGTTTTGGGCCGGCGGGGGTGTTCGCGGCCATTCCGGTGTCGGAATCCACCCTCACAATCGTAAGTTTTGTCGTATTTAGGCAGGGTAAATGGAAAAAAGTTAGGATCTAAGGGGATACTCAGGGTGGGTAGTTTTATTGCTCATAAAATATTGAAAGTTTTCATAAAAGATTCTTGCACAAGTAGAAAATAGATAATATTTTACATTCCCTTCCGTTTTAACTAAAGCCGGAGGGCGGTAAGATACCCATGAAAACCCTTGAAAGGCACCCAATAAAAAAACCTTTGAAACATGCGTCGCAGGAATTTGAAACCGCTGGTCTGGTGTCTCTGGATCGCATCCTTTCTCCCGGTCAACATCGTTTTGGCCGGTGGTAATCCCGTTAAGAGTCATAGTGCTGCCAAATCGGCAAAGGCGGCTGCCTTCGCGGCGGAAGTATCTGAATTATACACTCAATTCAATCTGGAAGAGCTGGGGTTGACAAAGAAGGCCTTTCATTACGCCTTTAAAGGGTATAATTATTTATTGGAGCATCATTGGCTGAATAACCCCAATGTCCTGACGATCTGTGATATGAGCCAGTCGAGCAAGAACAAGCGGATGTATGTGCTGGACATGAATACAAAGGAAGTCGCAGTCAATACATATGTGGCCCATGGGCGTAGGTCAGGCGGCGAGTTCGCACGATATTTCTCCAACAGTACTTCTTCCCGCAAGAGTAGCCTGGGATTCTATGTTACGGAGGATACCTATTATGGCAGCACTGGGTTCTCGTTGAGGATAAGAGGGTTGGAAAGAGGTTTTAATGACAGGGCGTTTGCACGTGGCATTGTCGTCCACGGTTCAGAATATGTCGGTCCCGATTTCTTGCAAATGAATAGCTTCTGTGGTAGAAGTTATGGTTGTCCAGCCGTTCCCGCGGATGAGTCGGAGAACATTATCGATCTGATCAAAGAGGGATCTTGTTTATTCATGTATTATCCATCACAAAACTATCTGACCAAATCGAAGATACTTAGAGACTAGCATGGACGCACACTTCAGATGGTTTGAAGGTGAAAAAGCTCAATTTAGGTTCGTACCCTATGATTGGGCTTTTCTTTTTGACCTCGCCCAATCACCCACCTTCCAATCACCCGTTTCCCAATTACCCACCTTCTAATCACCCTTTCCCAATCACCGTCTTCTAATCACCACATCCCAATCACCCACCCCCCAATCACGTTTGTTTTTCGACCTCCCATTCGAGCCATTTACCCCTTTAGGTTCCAGGACGGGACGAAGGACCGAACGGGTATATGTCCCGGGGAATAATTCAATTTGCATAGACAAACTGAAAAAAGTTCCAGAGAGATACCTGCGGGCGCCGATCGCACCGATCGCGGGTGCCGATCACATCGATCGCGGGCGCCGATCATACCTGCGGGCGCCGCTCGCACCGATCGCGGGCGCCGATCATACCTGCGAGCGCCGATCACACCGATCGCGGGTGCCGCTCGCACCAATCAACCCGATCGCACCGATCAACCCTAAAAAGGCCAATACCACCCCACCAGCCCCGCAAGCATCCCTACAAAAATCCCCGCCCAAACCTCAAATCGCGTATGGTTTCCAACTATTAGCCGGGAAGAAGCGACGAGACCGGTGATCCCGACCGCAATGGAAAGGTAGAGCCCGGAAGCATAGTCGTCGCTGAAGGTAAAAAGGAAAAAATACATCATCGCATTGCCGAGGGCGACAGTATGGATGCTGATCTTGAACCAGATATTGCAGAGGAAGGCGCCAACCAGCGCAAAGAAGGAGCCCGCCAGAAAGCGAATTGCCATTTCCGGCATATCCGGTAGGTTCTTATACAGGATCCAGGTCCACCAATAAAAGATCATCGCGATGATATAGGGAACGATGCGTTCTCGTTGATCGCGGAGGTACATAGAGGTTACAAAAAGTTTCAGCCGCCACATCAGGAATACAGAGAAAAGCGGGAAAAACACATTGCAAACCACGATAGTTATGAAGCGGTATACCCGGGTAATGTGGTCAAATTCGGCGAAAGCCATCGGATGGACGAAGATCAGGAAAGCCATCACATACGCGCTTATAAAAAGGGGATGGAACAGATAAGAGAAAAAAGTCGCGGTAAATCGCGTTCCGGTCATAAATCAGGTAGTTTTTATAATTCCTCACAAAGCCGGCCCACTAAAATTCTTCCGCAGCCGCGGTCATAATTCCTTCCGTAATCTCGCCACGGGGATATTGAGCTGCTCCCGATATTTCGCCACGGTCCGCCGCGCAATATTGTATCCCTTCTCCTGCAGCAGCTCGGTCAGCTTCTCGTCGCTAAGCGGCTTTTTTTTGCTCTCGCCTTCGATAAGGTCGCTGAGGATCTTTTTGACCTCCCGGGTGGAAACTTCTTCGCCGCTGTCGGTGCTGAGCGACTCGCTGAAAAAGAATTTGAGGCGGTAGGTGCCAAATTCCGTTTGGACGAATTTACTGTTGGCGACCCGGCTGACAGTGGAGATATCCAGGGCGGTCCGCTCGGCGATATCCTTCAGGATCATGGGGTGCAGCGTCGTCTCGTCACCGGTCAGGAAGAAGTCATGCTGATACTCCATGATCGTGTGCATGGTATTGTACAAGGTCTGCTGGCGTTGTTTGATCGCATCGATAAACCATTTCGCGGCGTCGATCTTCTGCTTGATGAACAGAACGGCTTCCTTTTGCCGTTTATCTTTCTTACTGCCGCGGTCATATTCCCTCAGCATTTCCTTATAGCCTTCACTGATCCGCAGGTCGGGGGCATTCTTGGAATTGAGCGAAAGCTCGAGCTTCCCGGCGTTGTTGGCAATAAAAAAATCCGGGATCACATAGCTTTCCGCCTTGTTGACCTCACCCACATCCCCGCCCGGTTTTGGGTTGAGCTTGACGATCTGGTTGATCACGTCCTTCAACTGGTCGTCGGTCAGATTGAGCCCGCGCTGGATCTTATCGTAATGCTTTTTGGTAAACTCGTCGAAATAGTTGGAGAGCACATTGATGGCCAAATCGACGGCCTCTTTCCCGTTCTTCTTCCGCTGAAGCTGGTTCAATAGGCATTCCTGAAGGTCCCGGGCTGCTACGCCGGGGGGGTCGAACTGCTGGATCTTGCGGATCAGCGATTCAATTTCATCTTCCGTGGTCTCGATATTCTGGCGGAAGGCGAGATCGTCGGCAATCGAAGCGGTCTCGCGCCGGAGATAGCCATCGTCGTCGATGCTGCCGATAATCTGTTCAGCGATCTTGCGGGTGCGATCGTCGATCACCAGCATTCCCAACTGATCGAGCAGGACCTCATGAAAAGAAGTCTCTACCCTATGAGGCATAACCCGCTCTTCATCCGCGTCCGGGTAGTTGTCATCCCGAAGCTTATAATCTGCAACATCATCGTCATATTCGTTGACGTATTCACTGATATCGATGTTCTCATATTCGTCCTCACTGCCGTCCTTTTCTTCAAATTCTTCCCCGCTTTCAAATTCATCCTTCAGTTCCTCCCCCCCGTCTTCATGGTCTTCCGTCACTTCCAGCGCCGGGTTTTCCTCCAACTCCTCTTTGATCCGCTCTTCCAGGATAGCCGTAGGCACCTGTAGCAGCTTCATCAGCTGAATCTGCTGCGGGGAAAGCTTTTGGAGTAGTTTTTGCTGTAATGATTGGCTTAAAGACATGTCCTTCAGGGGTTTTTCCCGAACCTCTCCCCAAGCTTCGAGAAAAATTTCCGAAACTTTTGAAAAAGGGCCGCGAACCACAAAAATCAGGCCGTAAATTTAAGTAAAAAGGAGGCACTTCGCGTGCAACGAAAAAAAACTTTTCTTGTTGTATGTTTCTCAATACTTACCCTCCCGCTGTGGGCACAGCGGGAAGTGCCCGTTTTGTTGATAAATAAAGGGTTGGCGCGGGCACTTCCATTGGACCGTGCCGTTCCGTTGCCGGCTCCCTCTTTGAAATGGAGGGGATGGACGGCAGATCCTTATATACTCCCGCCCGCGATTATCCTTGACATCTATGGCAGCGGACCTTATATGAGCAGTCTGGGTTATTTCTGCAGGAAAGAGGTGCAGATTGAAAAGATGACACGCCTCCCGCTCCGGTTCCGACTCGGGTCCCTGCAAGAGGTCAACCGGCTTGAGGGAAAGCCGGGGTGGTAAGCCTCCGCTATAGGATGCAGTAGGCGCCCCCCTAAAGAGTCCCCCCTAAAGAGTCCCCCCTAAAGAGTCCCCCC
>DATMLR010000019.1:0-11748 GCA_035570015.1 Puia sp. | reverse complement strand
GTGGCGTTGTCGATCTGGCAATATTGGCGAATCAGGGATACGGGGGCGGAGGTGAGGCATCTCGACTCGGTGTGTCTACGGACCGGGGAGGTGACTGCAGCGGTGATGCAGTTGGAGATTGCCCTGAAAAATTTCTCATTGACAAATGACAGTAGTCTTCTGGCAGGAATAAACGATTCAGCCCGGCACCTGCACGGGAAGATCGAGTGGTTGAGGTCTCTTTCCATAAGTGATCCGGACGTTCCGTCGCGGATCGATTCTTTAGTAGACTTATTCGGAACCACCGAACCCACCGCGGGTCGGGGGTTAGCTCTGGAATACCCCGGGGGGGAGCTCCAAACTACCGGTCCGTTGCCACGGATGTTGCCGATTCTTGCGGGGATCGGGGCGGACGAGCGGCGGCTGCTGGATGAGCGCAGGGCGGTCAACCAGGCAAGGGCTTCTACATTGCTGTGGACGTTGTGGGCGCTCCTGGCTGCGGTGGTTTTGCTCGCGGTGGTGATCTTCCGCAAGATCCGGTTGGAGTTGGGAGGTGCGCGGGTAGCGCTGGCCAGTGATGTAATGGAACGGATCAAGTTGGAGGCGGAGTTGAACGAGCAGCTGCTGTCGCGGCAGAAGCAGATCACGGAGGCGGTGATCCTGGCGCAGGAGAAGGAGCGGACGGAGATTGGAAAGGAGTTGCATGACAATGTCAATCAGATCCTGGGCGCGAGCAATCTGTATATCAATTCAGCCATGACCGACGAGGGGATGCGGCAGGAGTTGTTGGAGCGGAGCACGGAGCTGGTGAGCAATGCCATCAATGAGATCCGGAAGATCTCGAAGTCGCTTATCACGCCGGGCCTGCGGGAGATCGGGCTGGTCGAGTCGATCGAGGATATCATCGATGATCTGCGGGTCGCGGGAGACAAACTGGCGGTCCACCTGGATCTGCAAAACATCTCAGAAGACCAGATCGAGGACCCGCGGAAGCTGGCGGTGTTCAGGATCGTTCAGGAGCAACTCAACAACATCGTCAAACATGCACAGGCGACGCGGGTTCTGATCCGGTTATCGGGGGAGGAGGATCATATTGTACTGACGGTCTCGGACAATGGGGTGGGGTTTGATGTGAGCCGGTACCGGAAGGGGGTGGGGATCACGAATATCATCAGCCGCGCGGAGCTGTTCAATGGGAAGGTGGAAATTGTCTCGAGCCCGGGGGAAGGATGTACGATGACGGTGAATTTGCCGATGTAAGCGAGCTTCGCTCGGCGACGGCAGGCAAGTAAAAATCTACACACATGAATAAGCCATTTACGCTTTTTGTTCTGACGGTGCTGGCGCTGGGCGCGGTTCTGTTGACGGCGGCGTGCACCTTTACGGTCAATCGGGAGAAACCGCCTGTTCTTGCGGGGCCGACCGACAGCCTCCAGGTCGGCCTGAACCAATTGGTTGTTTGCGAGCACTTCAGTCTCGACGGCAAGGAAGCGAGCACCAACGGTAAGAAGAAAAGCCAGCTGGTGATCGACGTAATCAATGGCAAAAACATCCCTGGCGGGGATTCGATGACTGCGCTGGCAAAGGTGATCGGGCTGGAAGTAAAGAAGGCATTGAGGGATACCGGCGAATACGATCATTATACTGTTCGTTTTATGACCGTAAAAGTTGACGGGGGGATGACGACGAGGAATTGGACGGGTAAGGAATTCACGTCGGCAGAGTTACAGTAAGTTGTTAACCAAGGTCGGGTCGGAGATATCGATCCCAGTCAATAATGGTTTCAGAGAGGTAAGATAGGTATTTCGGCGTGAAGTATTTTTGTGTGAAAACTGTCCTAATAATTGTAAATTAGAATGGAGTTAGTAAGTATTTGGCTAAATAAATTAGTATATTTGTCAAATACAACCTCAAGAGGATGAGCGCAAAGACCACAGAGCTAATCATTTATATTGCGGACCAATTAAAGGATAACCCGAATTATGGGGCTATTCTTTTAAATAAGTCATTGTATTATAGTGACCTGATGCAATATCTGGCAAAGGGCAATACTATAACTGATTTGCAATATGTCCATCAGGCAAATGGACCAACTCCGGAGCCGGGTAGATTCATGACATTATTGAATCTGTTACAGGATAACGGTGATATTGATATTATTCAAGTTCCCTTTTTTAATTACAAGCAGAAGAAAATTTTGCCTAAAAGAACGGCAGATATTTCTGTTTTTGAAAAGGAGGAAATTGTTTTGATAAATGATGTGGTCAGGAAATTGGGTGAACTTAGTGCCCGCGCCGCAAGCGACCTTACGCATGAACTGTTGGCCTGGAAGCTATCGGAGAATATGGAAGTGCTTCCAAACTTTACATTTTTGTTGACAGCGAAAGACCCTGACATTGATGATTATGAATGGGCGCAGCGGTCTTTGGACAGATACAATCAGGAAAAATCCCGATCATAGGTTATGCATCCCGGATATAGTGCCGAATTTCATTATTCGATTGTCCGGGAAAGGAGTTTTCAGGATAAATTTGAATCTTTCATCAAGGATTATCAACGATTAGCCGAGGTTGAATCTGCTATCGACTGGGCACTTGCCCGCAGACCTCATAGTTTTACTCAAATAGCCACCGACACATATTTTCTGGTCACAGAGGATTTAGGCGAATTTGGCATCCCCTCTCTGCGAATTCTTTATATGATCGATAGTTCGGAGCGAAGAGTTTTATTGATTGATGTGGATTTGAAATGATAGCGGATCGGCCGCAGTTGCCTCAACAATCCGGCGCATTAATTACAAGACCGGTTTCTTCGTCAAGGTGGTAAATTTGATCCGGGATAAACCGGATCCCTACGGTGGCGCCTGCGGAAATCGATTCGAGCGGAGGTCTTCGGGCGATCACGGTTTGACCGTCCAGGGAGAGATAGATGAGTTGCTCGTTGCCCATATTTTCCACGGCGATCACTTCGCAAGTGCGGGCGGGGGCGTCGTTGTGACCGGAGGGGTGGGTGGAGGGGTCGTTGTGATTAGAGGGGTGGGTGAGGGCGGGGGGGTCGATTTGATCGGACGTGTCGCCAGGGGAGGTGATCAGGATGTGTTCCGGCCGGATACCCAGGATGATGTTCTCGCTACTGCCCTTTAGGAAATTCATGGAAGGGGATCCGATAAAACCGGCGACAAATTTATTAACAGGCGTTTTATATAGGTTCATCGGGGTATCCAGCTGCATCAGGCTGCCCTTATTCAATACGGCGATCCGGTCGCCGAGGGTCATGGCTTCGGTTTGATCGTGTGTCACGTAGACGATCGTGGCGCTGATCTTCCGATGCAGTTTTTGCAATTCGATCCGCATCTGTGTCCTTAGTTTTGCGTCAAGGTTGCTTAAGGGCTCATCGAACAGAAAGATTTTTGGCCTTCGGATGATTGCGCGCCCAATTGCTACCCGTTGTCGCTGGCCGCCGGATAATAGTCGTGGTTTCCGGGGTAACATGTCCTGAATTTCGAGCAATTCGGCTGTCTGCGTCACGCGTGACCTGATCTCGGTCTTGCTGATGCGTTTCAATTTCAGGCCAAAGGCCAAGTTTTCATATACCGTCATGTGCGGGTACAAGGCGTAGTTCTGGAATACCATGGCGATATCCCGGTCCGCGGGGCTCAGTTCGTTTATCCGTTTGCCGTCAATACTCAGGACCCCTTCGCTGATGTCCTCCAAACCGGCAATCATTCGCAGCAGCGTGGATTTTCCGCAGCCGGAGGGGCCTACAATGACCATGAATTCCTTATCCTTTACGGTAAAGGATATATCATCAACAGCCTTTGGGGGAGCGTCGCGTCGCGCGTGGTCGGGGGATGTTAGGGCATGGCCGGAACGGGCTCGGGCGTGGCCGGGATAGGTTTTGGAGATGTGGTCGAGGGTTAGTTCTGCCATGGTAGATTTGTTTTGGAGAGTGTCGTTATTCTGCATGCGAGATCCGATTCGCCGGAGGCCAGGATATAGTGGTCGTTATATTCGGCGATCCCGGTCGTAAACACGACATCGGTTAGGTATAGCTGATGTTTGATCGGATCTGTCAATGCGGGGTTTGCCTCCAGTAAGGGCTCTGTGTCGCCCAGCGCCAAGATGTTCAAGGGGTCTTCTTTTGCCAGAATGGCCCAAAACGTCCTGTACACTCCAACTTCGTTCCTATTTTCCACGCCATGATACAACATCAGCCAGCCGTCCGGAGTCAGGATGGGTGGGGTGCCGCCGCCTATTTTCACATTGGAGAGCGTCGTCTTTCTTGCGCGCAGAAAAGGCTTGTCGGCCGGCCGCCAATGTAAAAGGTCGGGGGAGGAGGCCAGGTGTATGGCTGCCCCCGGATGCCACTCCGAGGATGGCGGAGTTGCAAAATAACATTCGCCCATGGGTCTTGTCAATGCGTAGTACGTGCTGTCGATGCTGCCTTCGAAGAGCAGCATGTCTTTGTTCTGGTGCTCCAGGACGATACCCAGACTCCGGTAATCGAGGCCGTTGTCGGAGATATACAGCATGGTGGAATGCCGCCCGGCGCTTACGCAGCAAACCGTCATATAATATTTTCCGCCGATCGTGGAGATGCGGGGGTCTTCGATCCCATATTCCTGGGCGGTTGTCTGCGGGGCGATCGCTTTATCATAATGGATATGTCTGACAAGCGATCCATCTTCATTCAGCTCGACGGGCAGGAGCCAGGATAAGGAGGTCAGGGCGTATACGGGGAAGGCGTAGGCTTTTATCCTGAACTTCCGCGGATCGCGGATCTCCACTGCTGATAGCGGCCATCCGTCCGTTGTATAATTCTTTTCCTCATCCCAGCGGATGCAATGGATCTTGTTGCCATGAACGGGGGTCCGGAGCGCTTCTGCGATCCGGACCATCAGCAGGAGGTTGCCATTTGGCAGGCGGCATAAGCCGGGATTGAAGGCACCGAGGACAAAGGTCGAATCCTCGGCACCGCCGCGGTGGGGAAGGGTCTCTCTTAGCGGCGAGCGGGTGAGGTCGACATCGTCGGGGGTGAAGATGAGGTGATCCTTCATTTGCGGTATTTTTTTAACGCGGCGTCTATCGCCGGATCCGCTTCGACTCGTTGGATGGTCAACAAGGCTTCAATGGTCGATTCGCCCCCGGAGTTCTGATTGACGCTCGTTGGGGAGGAAATCCCATCGAAACATACGCCTGTGGAGACGGAATACATGTCCGTGCCCGCAGCGTTGGCGCCGAGGAACCAGGCGGCGAGGTGCCCGGCCATGTCTGCATAGCGCGACTGTCCGGTCTCCTTGTAGGCTTCGGCGGCGGCAAACACCATCGGCTCGATGTTGTAGGCGATCTGGGGGTAGGCGGTATCTGCGAGGATTTGAATGACGCCGGCGCTGTCGGCGATGGAGAAGGAAGAGAGGTACCCGTTTTGTAGCTGCCAGGGATAGAAATTATCGACTTCGGCCAGGGCCACCTTGTTGTACTGTGGATTGTTGAGGAAATTACCGGCTTGCATCAACGCATAGGACTGGACGTTACCATAGGCGTGCCAGGTGTTCTGGAAGCTTAGGAAGGCACCGTAGGGGAAGCTGGCGGTATCCTGCTGGGCCATCAGGACGAGGCCGTCGGCGAGGGTCTTTATAAAGCCGGTCATTGTGGCGTCGCTATTGGCGTTACAGTAATTGATCAACCCGAGGATGAGGATGCTTGACTGGTCGGTGGCGCTCCCCGATAACAACCAGGTCGGGATGGTAACTCCGCTGATGGTTGTTGTGGTCTGGGGTAGACCGACGAGGTCTACCTTCATCTGACCAACCAGCTTAAGGATGGCTGTATTCATTTTGCCGTACAGTGTAGGATTAAGGGTTTTCATCGCCGGCGCGGCTTCTGTCAGCGCCATAAAGGCCCGCCAGGACCACCAGTTCGGTTGGTTGACACTCGTGGGTCCGAACATGTTGATCTGGCCGTTTGTCTGTAAGAAGTTGTAGAAATAATTGTTGGATGACTGCATCTCCAGCAGGAAGGTGATCAGGTTATACAGTCGTGACCGGATCGCGGTATCGGTTGTGTATTGGTTGGTTCTCAGATAAACGAGCGTTGCCCTGGATACGTCGTCCACGCAGGTAAATCCTTCGCCGGTTGCCTCTACATTGATATAATTGGGGTAATTCGAATAGATCCACACGCCCGCGGCGGTTGTGCCATCCGGGAAGGTGACGGCGGTATACAGGGAATCGAGGTGTGCAAGATTGACCATGCTGGTGTCGGCGGGTGGGGGTGTGCCGTGGTTGGAGGCGTTTTTTTTCGAGCAGGAAAGCATGGAGGTGGTCAATATGGCCGCCCAACAGAATGAGTATAGCATTTTGTTTGTCATGATTTTATTAATTGGTTCAGCAATTCATCGAGGGACAGCGTTATAAATCCGGTCGCCGAATCCGACATGGCATAGGGGATCATCAGGAGATTGCCGTGGCGCATGAGGCCGCAGGTATAGACGACATTCGGGACATAGCCTTCTCTTTCGGAATTGCCGGCTTCGATCAGCGGGTTGTCCAGTCGTCCAATGATCCGGGTGGGGTCTTTCAGATCGAGTAAGATCGCGCTGATGACATAGGTCCGCATTAACCCGACGCCGTGGGTCAGGAGCAGCCATCCTTTGTCCGTCCGGATGGGCGAACCGCAGTTGCCGAGCTGTACAAGCTCCCAGGTATATTTTGGTTGCATCAATACCTTGTACTCGTCCCAGTGGTATAGGTTGTCGGAGAACATGATATTTATATTTTCTCCGCCCTGGCGGGAGATCATCACATATTTTCCGTCCAGTTTTTCGGGGAATAGGGCCATCCCTTTATCTGCAATGGCGGCTCCGGTTAGGGTCCTGACCCTGAAAGAAGCGAAGTTTTCGGTCTCGATCAACTTTGTTCTGATTTGCTTCCCGTCGTAGGCGGTATAGGTGCCGTAATAGCACGTGCGCCCTTCGGCTTCGAATTTTACAAAGCGGACATCTTCCATTCCCATGCTTTCTGCTTTCGAAGTCGGGAAGATGACTTTTTCGTTTAAGGGGATGCCGGAAGAATCTTCCAGGTCGTAGTCGGTGTCCGATATTTCTCCTGCCGGTTCCTTGACGCGCAAACGGGTAAAATACCCTGTCGGTGGGTCTAAGCTGATATTACCTACCCGATCTACGACGCCGGTTTGAAATACGATCGAGGAGATATGTCCTTCACCTGTTGCGCGAAGGCTCATCACAAATCGCAGTTGATTTCGCTTCAGCTGTTGCTGATCCGGATGCACGACGACGGAGGGATTGAAAAGGGCGGCGGATTGGATGGAATATTCTTTGGTGAGATATGCGCCCAACAGCAATTTTTTTTGATCGGAAAATCCCTCCAGGGAGTGTCCCAATCGGGTCTCGATTTTATGGAAATGATCCTGGAACGTTTGTTCCAGATTACGGTGACGGCCCGCAAAACTCTCCATCGTCATCTCCATGCAGGCGCGAACACAGTCTTCGCTTAAGCGCTCCACCCTTTTGACGACGTTCGGAACGCGGTCCTCACCGGGCAACGAAAGGAGAAGGGTGATCACCGCTTTTGGGGAAGCCAATAACTTTATCGATGTCTTGTGGATCCTCATAATTTTAATCTTTCAGGCCGGTTGAGGCCATGCTTTGTATAAAGAGACGTTGAAAAAATATAAATGCGATCATTACGGGAAGGGCGAGGAGAACGGCGGCGGCGACCTTGGTGCCCAACTGGCTGTCGGCCCTGCCGCCGACTGCAAAAAGGGTTACCAGTTGCGGCATGGTCATCAAGTGTTCATCCCGGATCACGATCAGCGGCCATAAGACCTCATTCCAGGACCCGATAAAGGTCAGGATAGCAACCGTTACGATCGTGGACTTTATATTCGGCCAGAGCACCCGGAAAATAATTCCCAGCTCATTGCAACCATCCAAACGGGCTGCGTCGATGAGCGCCTGGGGCAGACCCTGGAAAGCCTGTCTGAACATGAGGATGGCGAATGCGCTTACCGAAAAAGGGATGATGAGTGCGATGTAGGTATCCACTAAATGCAGATTCACCATCGTAATATAATTGGGGATGAGGGTGACCTGGAATGGCAGGGACATGGTAAACACGATGATATAAAAGGTGAGTTGTCGGCCCCGGAATCGCATTTTTGCAAGGGCATAGCCGACGGTGGATCCGGTGATCAGGACCAGGGTGGTGGTAAAACCTGCAACGAGCAGACTATTGATCAGGGAACGGCCGATCGGGATCTTCGCGATCATTGACCGGAAATTGCTCCAGGTCGGATGGGCGGGCCAAAGGATCATTTTGGAGATGTCATGCGATGGGGCAAATGCCGCGCCCATCATCCAGATGAATGGATAGATGAAGGATGCGGCGGCGATCAGTAAGGCTGCGTATAAAATAAATTTTCGCATGTCAGCTTTCTTTTTCGATCATCTTCTTTTGCAGTACCACCACTCCCATGATCAGCATCGCATAAAAGAAGCCGAGTGTGGCGGAGTAGCCCATATTATAATACTGGAATGCCTGTTTATAGATATAGAGTACCGCGGAAAGAGTCTGGTTGAGCGGGCCACCGCCTGTCATGATATAGGGTTCGATAAAAAGGGAGAAACCGCCGATGGTAGACAGGACCACCACCATAAAAATTGTTGGGTTGATCATCGGAAGGGTGATGTGATAGAACTGTTGCCAGCGGGAAGCCCCTTCGAGCTTGGCTGCTTCATAGTATTGCAGGGGGACTGTCTGAAGGCCGACGAGAAACAAAATAACATACAGCCCGACATTCTTCCAGGTGGCCATGATGGCGATGGAATAGATGGCCATGCCGGGGCTGACAAGCCAGCCGACTTTTGGCAGGCCTATGGTGGTGAGGATGCGGTTGAAGATGCCGGTATCCAACCCAAATAACTGTTGCCAGAGGATGGTCACCACCACGCCGGACACGATGACCGGCATAAAAAACGAAGACCGGAAAAAGGATTTCGCCCTGATCTGCTGGTGAAGCAGCTGCGCCAGGAACAGGGAAATAATCAATTGGAGGGGGATATGCAGCGAGAGGAATTTCAGCGTATTGCCGATCGCTTTCCAAAATAGCTGGTCGTGGATGAGGCGGTTGTAGTTTGCCACGCCGATAAAGTGCATCGGCGCGATGATGTTCCATTTGTGGAAGGTCAGGAAGAAGCAAAACAGGACGGGGAACAATACGAATACCAAAACGAAAAGGATATAGGGGGACAACAGGAAATAGGGTAACCAGGAGATGGTGGGGCGGCGATGGGGGGGACTGGGGATGCGACTGGGCGCGGGACTGGGCGTGGGACGGGGCTTTATGGTGGGGAGGATAGTCATTTTGTTCGTTAGAAATGTTGGGCGATCGCGGTGGCCTCCGCGGCTACTCGCAGGGATTGGACGGCGTTGTGGGCGTCGATCACGCGGATATGGGTGCGGTCTTTTATCCAGGCCCACTGGTCGGTGAGCATGGCTGCCAGCATTTGTTGATATAATTCCTGCTTGCCTGCGGGGTTTTCGTATTCACTGGTGACGGGCTCGGCGCTGCCGTCGAGCAGACCGTAGAGACGCATTTTCACGGGTACCCAATCGAAAAGCGTGATATCCCCGCGTTCGAACAGGAGGCGCATTTCCTGGCGGTCGAGGATTTTCGGCTGGTCAAAGCCGTGGTAGAAATTGACCGGACCTGATTTATATAATACGGTAGCCTGGACGCGATCGCGACCGATTTGAAAAGCAGACAACAGGCGCCCCTCACCCAGCCAGCCGGCGAAAAGGTCGAAGAAGTGGACCCCATGTTCGATAAAGATGCCGCCGCTTTTGGCCGGGTCCCAGAACCAGTGTCCGGGGCCGAGAAATTCGTCACTGGCATAATTCTCAAAGAAGCCATGCCGGAAATCGCCCAACTGCCGGTCATCGACGATGGTCTTTACGATATTAAACAGCGGGTTGTACCGTTGCATGAGATTGACGACGTAAAGCAGGTTATTGGCTTTGGCGAGCCCGACCAGGGTTTCGGCGTCGCTGACGGTTAAGGCGGCGGGTTTTTCGCAAATCACATGTTTGCCCGCGTTAAGTGCGAGGAGGGATTGGGTATAATGCAGGTAGGGCGGCGTCGCGATATAAATGAGCTGGGCGGGTGAATTGGTTAGCAGGTCTTCGAGATCGTTGTAGGTGGTGAAGTTAAAAGCTTTGGCGGCCGCAGGATCGATGTCGGTAATGGCAACCACTTTAACCCCGGGTACGCGCAGAAATGCTGTTACGGCGAATTTTGCAAAGCCGCCCGCACCAACGACCCCGAGATGTAATTCCTGTGTTCCCATATTCTAGCTGTGTTTGCTATTGGCGGCCAGGAGAAGGTTCACGGCGGTTTCCGCATCCCGGATCGCTTTTGCCGGGGTCTTTCGCCCATAAACTACGCACTCCTCATATTCCTGCGAGATGATGTCCAGCACTTCCACGATCACCTCACAGTTGTCGACCCCCTTTACAAACGGCAGCTGTTTTGCAAAGGGGACCATGAGGGGATTCCGCTTGAAATAGTCGCTATAAAAGGGATCGGATTCGAGATTTTTTCTTCTGGGCAGTTGACCGGTGACCGATAATAATTGTAAGTCGCCGCTCTTGTCAACCATCGTTCGGATGAAGTCCCATGCATGCTGCGGTTTTTTGCAGGTATTGAAGAGGACAATATTTTTTGGGTCCGCATAGGTGTAAACCGGTCCCTGGTGGTCATCGGGTACCTGTGGCGGGAAATATCCGTAGCTGAAACCTCTGTCGAGGATGGTATTCAGATAGGCAATTTCCCAGGGCCCTGTCCATTGGGTCGCTATTTCGCGGGCGACGAAGGGGTCATCGGCGGCGGATAGGTTTTCGCGCGAAAAATAACCGTCGTTATACAGGGTTTGAAGGAAGGCGAAAACTTCAATCGCATATTTATTGTTAAATGCGGCTTTGTTATCCACGATCAGCGGGGCGCCGGCGGATGCCGCGAGGTAGAGGGGGTAGAAGTTGAAAAGGCGTTGGTACCAGATCTCTTTTACTTCGGTGTAACCAAACCATTTCTGGGTTGCGCCGGGGAGCCGGCTGTTTTTTTTAAAGACTTCCGCGGCGCGAAGAAAGGCGCTGTAGGTTTGAGGGAGGCCGGGAATGCCGTTGCGGGCAAAAAGATCCTTATTATAGATCGTCATGAACGGGTTGACTTTCCAGGGAACCTGGTAGATATGTCCGTCAATGGAGGTGATTTCCCGGATCACAGCGCTGTCGCAGCGCTCGCGGATAAATTGCAGAAATCCGTACAGCGTGTCGAGTGGGATCAATACGCCGGCGCGCGCGTACATTTCAACGTTACCCTGCCACATATTGGCATAGATATCGGGGGTCGTTTTCCCGACAACGGCGGCAAGGATCACTTCTTCGCTGGATTGGCCTTCGGGGACGGGTTGGAGGTGGATCGCGGTCGCGGGGTGATCACGGTTCCAGGTTTGAGTCGCGGAATCGCAAAGGTCTATTTCGCGCGGGTTGTTGGAGCACCAAAACAGTAGTTCGTCGGCGTTGCGGGACGGACCTTTTCTACAGGCAAAGATTGCGGGTGATAGCAAGGCGAGGTAGATTATCCTGGCGACGGCGGTCATATGGTCAGAGGAATTAAAGACTCACCACAGGTAGTCGTCCCCGTAGTGAGTCTTAAAGTTTTATTGGGTAACCTGCTGATTGTAGATCTGGGT